>JAJUHM010000442.1 GCA_029279925.1 Aquabacterium olei | reverse complement strand
CCTCGACCCGGTGCAACGGCGGCACCCAGCGTGCCAGGTGGGCCGGGTCGCTCAAGGCCGGGCCGACAAAGCGGTCGCGCAGCGGCACGATGACCTGCACCGGGGCGTGCGCGTGGCGGTCGCCCGGCCCCAGCAGCCGGGGCAGCATGTTGGCGCGGTACAGCCGCATGCCGCGCACGCCGTCGGCGGTCTGCCCGGGGCGCGGCTCGGCCGGCGTGCGTTCCAGCCACTTCAGCCAGCGCGCCCAGTGCGGCCCCAGCACGGTGTGCCACATCACCGTGGGCAGCAGGGGCAGGTGGAAGAAGCCGATGTACCACGAGCGCAGTCCCTGCATCAGGTACTGGCCCAGGTTGCGTGGGGTGGGGCGGCGGAGCCGGTCGCGCATCCAGTGGCCGGCATGATCGAGACAAGGGCCGGAACAGCTGGTGTACGAGGCGATGCGGCCGCGCAGGGTGGGATCGGTCACGGCCTCCCAGCCCTGGATCGAGCCCCAGTCGTGGGCCACGAGGTGGACCGGCCGGTCGGGACTGAGGGCGTCGATCACCGCGCGCAGGTCGGCCACCAGCCGGGGCAGCTGGTAGTCGGCCGTGCGCGCCGGCACGAACGAGGCGCCGGCACCGCGCACGTCGTAGGCCACGACCTGCCACTGATCGGCCAGCAGCGGCGCGATCCGGGCCCAGATGCCGCTGTGGTCCGGGTAGCCGTGGATGAAGACGATGGTGCTGCGACCGGGTGAACCCCATTGCTGCACGGCCAGCGGGCCGTCGGGACCGTCGACCAGGCGGGCGCGGGGGATGAGGGTGGCGGACATGGACGTGACCTCGCAGGGCGGGGGCTGCTGGGACGCAGCAGAGGGAGCTTCATCTTAGTGAGGCTCCTTGCCGGTGTGAGGTCGTGCGGACGACGTCCGGGGTGCGTGGACGACGTCTGGCGTCTTCCGCTCAGGGGCCGGCCTGCTGGGCCGACGCCGGCAGGCCGAACACGTGGTCGAACACCCAGTTGAAGCAGAAGGTGTAGACGAGGAAGAGCGCCACCAGGCCCAGGTCGGCCAGGAGGGCGGCCCACCAGCCCATGTCCAGCGCCCAGGCGATCAGCGGCAGCGTCATCAGCACCAGCCCGCCCTCGAAGCCGATGGCGTGCAGGGCCCGACGGCGCGGGGTCCGGCGCCGGTCGACCTGCCGGCGCTCCCAGGCTTCGAACAGGGTGTTGTAGACCAGGTTCCAGCTCACGGCGATCACCGAGCACGCAATGGCGAACGGGCCGGTGTCACCCAGGCCTTTGCCGGCGATGGGCTGCATGACGATGGCGAGCATGGCAATGGCCACGGCTTCGTACAGGGTGGCGTGCACCACCTTGCGTTTGATGCCCTGCATGGACGTGTTCCGGTGAGCGGGTTCAGGGCGCGATGGTGAGGGCGACATCCCATTCCTGCATCAGCTGCGCGAACGGCGGCGGAGGCAGGGCCTCGGTGAACACCCGGCGCATGTGGCGCAGGTGGCCCACGCAGGCCAGTGCGGTCTGGCTGAACTTGCTGGCATCGGCCACCAGCCACGCTGCGCGCGATTGCGCGAGCATCACCTGGCTGACGGGCAGCTCGCGCTGGTCGCGGTCGCGCAGGCTGCCATCCGGGTCGATGCCCAGCGTGGTCTGGATGGCGATGTCCACCTTGAACTGCTTGAGGAAGTCGACGGTGCTGTCGCCTTCGAGCGCGCTGTCGCGGTGGCGCAGGGTGCCGCCGGCCACGTGCACCTTGCAGTCGCTGTGCTCATTGAGCAACTGGGCCACGTGCAGGTTGTGGGTGACCACCGTCAACCCCGGCTTGTGGAGCAGCTCGCGGGCGACGGCCTCGACCGTGGTGCCCACGCCGAGCATCAGGGTGGCGCCGTCCGGGATGGCCCCCGCGACGGAGCGGGCGATGCGCGCCTTGGCATCGGCCTGCATGGCCTGGCGCTCTTTCCAGGCGCCGATGCGCGCCGGCTCGCGGGGCAGGCTCACGCCGCCGTGGAAGCGTTGCAGCAGGCCGGCATCGGCGAGTCGCTGCACGTCGCGCCGCACGGTCTGCATCGTCACGTCCAGTCGCTGCGCCAGCCGCTCGACCGACACGGCTCCGCGGGCGCGCACCTCTTCCAGCAAGGAGATCTGCCGGGGATTCGGGCGCCACGGGGTGGCGGGACGGGCGGCCGCTTCCTCTGGGCGGCTGGCGGGATGCTGGACGTTCATCTGCCCGAGGGTATCCGAAAAGATCCGAACACAAAAGAAGACAAACGCGCGTTTCAGGGTCTTGGGTCTGTCGTCCAATGGCGGTGTCGCCGCTTCCTGTTCATGCCATGTCGATGCTGTCGTCTCCTGCCGCCTTGCCCGACGAGGACATTGCCCACCACGGCGATGTGCTGGTGGTGGGCGGCGGGCTGCATGGCTGTGCGATCGCCCGCGACCTGGCGGGGCGCGGCTGGCGCGTGCTGCTGTGCGAGCAGGACGACCTGGCGGCGCATGCGTCGGGCGCGACGGGCAAGCTCGTGCATGGGGGGCTGCGTGAGCTGGCGAGGCTGGACCTGGGCGGGGTGAAGCGGGCCCTGCTCGAACGCCACCGGCTGCTGCATGCAGCCCCGCATCTGCTGACCCCGGTGCGTCTGGTGATGCCGCACGACGATGGCATGCGCACCGCGGCCCTGATCCGCCTGGGCCTGTGGTGGCACGATCAGCTCGCCGCCGGCAGCGGCCTGACCCCCAGCGAGGCCGTGAGCCTGCGGCGGTCCCGCCTCGGGGCCCTGTTGCAGCCGGAATGGTCTCGTGCGTTCGTCTACACCGAGGTCATGGCCGACGATGCGCGGCTGGCGGTGCTGTGCGCGCGCGATGCCGCCGAGCAGGGGGCGCTGGTGCTGACCCGCACCCGCTGCGAGCAGGCCGCCCCGAAGGACGGAGGTTGGCGGGCCACGCTCGCGCGGCGCGATCCGGTCGACGGGCAGGTGGTGCGGCGGTTGCAGGTGCAGGTCCGCGCGATCGTCAATGCAGGCGGGGCGTGGGCGCCGGGTGTCCTCAGCGAGGTGCTGCGCCTGCCCCCTGCGGCCGGCGCCCGCAAGAGCGGCGAGCCCGCGGGGCTGACCTGGCTGCGCGGCGCCCACATCGTCGT
>JAJUHM010000441.1 GCA_029279925.1 Aquabacterium olei | reverse complement strand
GATCGCGGCCATCTTCGGCACCTCGCTGGCCACCATGCTGCCCGCCGTGCAGTTCTCCGGCCTGATCAACCCGGTGTCCTCGCTGGAAGGGCTCGCCTGGTGGATCGGCCACAGCTACCCCACCGGTCCCTTCCTCACCATCAGCCGCGGCACCTACAGCAAGGCGCTCGGTCTGGTCGACCTGTGGCCGTCCTTCCTGCCCTTGCTGGCCATCATCCCGCTGCTCACGGTGGCCACCGTGATGCTGCTCAAGAAGCAGGACACATGAGCAGCCTCGTCCACATCTGGCAACTGGGGCTGAAGGAACTGCGCAGCCTGTGGCGCGAGCGCCTGCTGCTGGCCTTCGTGCTGTGGGCCTTCACCGGCGCCATCTACACCGCCGCCAAAGGCGCCCCGGACCGCCTGCATCGCGCGCCGCTGGCCGTGGTCGATGAAGACCGCACTCCGCTGTCCGGCCGCATCACGGAGGCCTTCTACCCGCCCACCTTCATGCCGCCGGCGCACATCGACCTGCGCGAGATGGATGCCGGCATGGACGCCGGCCGCTACACCTTCGTGCTCAACATCCCGCCCGGTTTTCAGCGCGACGTGCTGGCCGGCCGCAGCCCCGCCATCCAGCTCAATGTGGACGCCACACAGATGAGCCAGGCCTTTGTCGGTGCGGGCTACATCCAGAGCATCGCGCTGGGCGAGGTCAACGAATACCTGCAGCGCGAGCGCACCCAGTCCGCGCCCCCGGTGGACCTGGCGATGCGCGTGCGCTTCAACCCGTCGATGAACGACAGCTGGTTCATGGGCGTGATGGAGCTGATGAGCAACGTCACCATGCTCTCCATCATCCTCACCGGTGCCGCGCTGATCCGCGAGCGCGAGCACGGCACCATCGAACACCTGCTGGTGCTGCCGCTGCGCCCGATCGAGATCATGCTGGCCAAGGTCTGGTCCATGGCGCTCGTGGTGCTGGTGGCCACGGCCGCGTCCTTGTACGTGATCGTTCAGGGCGCCCTCGGCATGCCGATCTCGGGCTCGGTGCCCCTGTTCCTGGTGGGCTGCGCGCTGCACCTGTTTGCCACCACCTCCATGGGCATCTACATGGGCACGGTGGCCCGTTCGATGCCGCAGCTGGGCCTGTTGATGATCCTGGTGCTGCTGCCGCTGCAGATGCTCTCCGGCGGCCAGACCCCGCGTGAGAACATGCCCGACATCGTGGCCAACATCATGCTCGCTGCCCCCACCACCCACTTCGTGAGCCTGGCCCAGGCCATTCTGTACCGCGGCGCCGGGGTCACCATCGTCTGGCCCCAGCTGGCCGCCATCGCGGCCATCGGCACCGTGTTCTTCGCTGGCGCCCTGTGGCGCTTCCGCTCGGCCGTCAGCCGCATGCAGACCTGAACCTCGCGCAGCCCCTCATGCCCACCTCACCGCCCCCTCGCCCCACGCCGCCCTCTGGCGACACACCCCGCCCGCCCTTCTCCGGCCCCAACCTCTGGTACATCGTCATGGCCCTGCTCGTGGCCCTGTGGGTGCGCGAGGTCTGGGTCGGCAGCACCCAGGTGCAGGCCATGCCCTACAGCGAGCTCATGGACCGCGTGAAGGCCGGCGAAGTGGCCAGCCTGCGCGTGTCGAGCAACCTCATCGAAGGCGAGCTGAAGAAGCCCCTGCCCGACGGCCGCCAGCGCTTTGTGGCGACCCGGGTGGACCCGGCCCTGGCCGAAGCCCTGTCGCAGCACGGCGTGCGCGTCGAAGGCGTCATTGAAAGCACCTGGCTGCGCGACATCCTTTCGTGGGTGCTGCCGGTGCTGTTGCTGTTCGGGCTGTGGAACCTGCTGGCCAAACGCATGATGGGCGGGGGCGGCCTCGGCGGCATGATGGGCGTGGGCCGCAGCAAGGCCCGCGTGCACGCCGAGCGCGACATCACGGTCACCTTCGACGACGTCGCCGGCGTGGACGAGGCCAAGGCCGAGCTGCGCGAATCGGTCGATTTCCTGAAGCACCCGCAGGCCTACGGCCGCCTGGGCGCCCGCATGCCCAAGGGCATCCTGCTGCTCGGCCCACCCGGCACGGGCAAGACGCTGCTCGCCCGCGCCATGGCCGGCGAGGCGGGCGTGCCCTTCTTCTCCATCAACGGCTCCGAGTTCGTCGAGATGTTCGTCGGCGTGGGCGCCGCCCGCGTGCGCGACCTGTTCGAGCAGGCCCGCGAAGCCGCACCCGCCATCGTCTTCATCGACGAGCTCGATGCCCTGGGCAAGGCCCGTGGCGCCGGCATGCTGGGCGGCCACGACGAAAAGGAACAGACGCTCGACCAGCTGCTGGCCGAGATGGACGGCTTCGACCCGAGTGCCGGCGTCGTCATCCTGGGCGCCACCAACCGCCCCGAAGTGCTCGACCCCGCCCTGCTGCGCGCCGGCCGTTTCGATCGCCAGGTTCTGGTCGACCGCCCAGACCGCCAGGGCCGCATCGACATCCTGCGCGTGCACCTGCGCAAGGTGAAGCTCGGGGCGGATGTCGACCCGGACGCCATCGCCGCCCTCACTCCCGGCTTCGCGGGCGCCGACCTCGCCAACCTGGTCAACGAAGCGGCGCTGCTGGCCACCCGCCGCCAGGCCGAGGCGGTCGAAGCGCAGGATTTCACCGCCGCTGTCGAACGCATCGTGGCTGGCCTGGAAAAGCGCCAGCGCGTGCTCAACGAGCCCGAGCGCCGCACCGTGGCGTACCACGAGATGGGGCATGCCCTGCTCGCGCTGTCCCTGCCCGGCGCCGACCCGGTCAACAAGATCTCGATCATTCCGCGCGGCATCGGCGCGCTGGGCTACACCCTGCAGCGCCCCAGCGAAGACCGCTTCCTGCAGACGCGGCAGGAACTGCTCAACCGCATGGTGGTGCTGCTCGGTGGGCGCGCCGCCGAAGACCTGGTGATGGGCGACATCTCCAGCGGTGCGGCCGACGACCTGCAGAAGGTGACGGAGATCGCGCGGGACATGGTGATGCGCCTGGGCATGTCATCTCAGCTGGGCCAGGTGGGCGGCCGCGGTCTTCTCGGGGGCGCCGTGATACTCGAAGACCCGCTCCCGGGCCCGGTGCCGGCAGTACAGCGTGCCGATCTCGCCGGTGGGCAGGCGCGTGCCGTCGTCGTCGACCGCGAACACCTCGTAGTGCG
>JAJUHM010000440.1 GCA_029279925.1 Aquabacterium olei | reverse complement strand
GCTTGATCCGGCAGGTGCCGACGCTGCGCGGCATTGCGCACAACGGCGGCGAGTCGGCACGGCACATGCGCATCACGCGGGCCCTGGGCCTGCCCGTTTATCAGCTGCCCTCGACCAGCCCGGCCAATGCTTCGTGGTCTTTCGAGCGCAAGCTCGCCGCCTGGCGGGCGGTGTTCGAGGCCGCAGGCGTGGCCGCGTGACGATGAAAAAAAGGGCAACGGTCGCTTGACCGTTGCCCCAAGTTGCCCGCCTGGCCGCGCACCGCACGCAGCCAGACGCTCTTACCGACCTCGCGATCAGAAGAACAGGATGCCGCCCAGGCTGATGGTGTTGGTCTTGGTCTCGTTCGAGTTGGCCGAGTTGGTCTGCTTCTCGTTGTTGAACTCGCCCACCAGGGTGATGAACTTGTTCAGCGAGTGGTACACACCCAGGGTGTAGCTCTGGTTCTTCAGCGACACGCCAGCACCGACCGCGCCGTCCTTGTCCTTGTTCTGGCCGTAGTTCACGCCGAACTTGGTGTCGCCGAGCTTGTAGGTGCCCTGCAGGAAGTAGCCGTTGGACTTGGTCTTGTTGCCGTCGGCATCCGCGCCACCCAGGAACTGCGCGCCCACGGTGGACAGGCCCAGGCCCTTGCCATTGAAGGCATAGGCCAGCACTTCGAAGGCGTCAAACCGGACCTTGCCGCCCAGCTCGAAGCCATTGGCGGTGAACGGCTTGTTCGCACAGGCGGTGGAGCTCTGGCAGTCGGTCTTCTGGTGAACCAGGCCGGTCCAGAGCTGACCCGGCAGCGCGCCCGGGATGTCGTAGGTTGCCATGGCCTGCAGGCCCGGCGTCTTGGCGGAGTTGCCGGAGAAGCTCTTCGGCTGGAACAGACCGGCACCGGCCTGGAAGCCCGACACCTTCGGGCTCAGGTACGAGATCTGGGCCTGGAAGCCGGTGTACATGTAGCCATGGCCGATCATGCCGAACGTTGTGTTGAACGGGATGGCCGCGTTGGTCGTGCCACCGACGCCCAGCAGGGTCATGTCGGACAGGATCACGTTCTGACCGAACATGCCGATGTCACGGCCGATCTTGACCGTGCCCATCGTCGGCGTGCCGAACGAGAAGTAGTTGTTGCGGGTGTCGATCTGGCTGAAGGGGCTGTTGTCCACGCCGTCGACGATGCCGTCCTCGCCGGAGCCCTTCGGCAGGCCGACGATGTCGGAGCGGTCGTTGATGCCAGGCGCGAAGCTGATGTGCGCCTTGACGTCGTAGCCACCGGCCTTGCCAGTGGCGACGAAGTTGATCCAGCCCGGCAGCAGGCCATTGGAGATGCCGCTGGTCTTGGTGGTCTGACTGACACCGCCGGTGGTCGTCTTGCTGTCACGGTTGACGTAGAAGCCGTTGACCGTGCCGTTGATGTCGAGCGTGACGCCGTTCTGTTCGAAGCTCACGGCCTGAGCCGAGGAGGCGGCAGCAGCAGCCACAGCGAGGGCGAGGATCGACTTGATGGGGGCAGTCTTCATGTTGTCTCCAGTCTTGAACCTTTGGATGGGTAAGCCCGCTGGACTGCGGGTTGGGGGACCGGAGGGCAAGGCCTGTGCCGGAAATGGCCAGGACACCGATGTGACAGGGAAAGGCCGGAGGTGGAACAGGGTTATCCCACCCAGCATGGAGCAACAGTGCCTCAGGCTGCAGCAGTCAACCGTGAGAGTGCTCCCACGGCGCCGTGGCGCAAACGCGCCATTCGGTGACAACAACCGTGTCAGGCGGGAGCAGCGATGTGCAACAGCCGAGGGAGGACGCGCCGGGCGTTGCGGCTGGTGTGCCACTGGGTCTGCTCGATCGACCACCCGCGCAGTGAGGCCAGCACGGCGGCGATGGCCGGCAGCTCGGCAGGCTCGTTGCGACTGCGCGCACCCGCGGCCCGTTCAGCCGCCGTGCGGTAGAGCCAGTGTGGCGGGATGTCGGGTGCGTCGGTCTCCAGCACGATGGCGTCCTCCGGCAGCGCAGCGGCCAGGCGACGAATCTGATGCGCCCGATCGAAGGTCATCGCGCCGCCAAAGCCCAGACAGAAGCCCAGGTCCAGGAAGGCGTGCGCCTGCTGCAGGCTGCCGTTGAAGGCATGGGCAATCCCGCCCGGAACGGGCCGCCCACCGCTTCGCTGCTGCCTCAGGTACTTCAGCAGCGAGTCGGCGCTGCGGCGCACGTGCAGGATGACGGGCAGGCCGTGTTCGGCCGCCACGGCGAGCTGCGCCGCATACAGCGCCTCTTGCTGCCGTCGAGAGACCTCGTCCTGCAGGTCAGGCACGAAGTGGTCGATCCCGATTTCGCCGACGGCCACCAGGCGGGGATCGTGTGCGTGCCGCGTCAGGGCTTCGGCCAGTCGGGCCACCGGTTCGTCGCCTGCTGTGCGCAGGTACAAAGGGTGCGTGCCCAGGGCATAGGCGCCCCCCGCGTCCTCGGCGGCCATGCGTGCCGCGTCGAACAGGGACGGCATCACGGCCGGCACGACCAGCATCGTGACACCGGCCGCGCGGGCCCGGGCGATCACCTCAGGCCGGTCGCCTTCGAACTCCGGCGCGTCAAGGTGGCAATGGGTGTCGGTCCACATCGCTTCGAAGACATGCCAGTGAGGAGTGCAGACCGGTCGGCGTCAGTCGACGAACCGCCCACCCACCAGGTGGTGGCGCAGCCCGCATCGTGCCGCCAGGGTCGCGTCGTGCGTGACCATGACGACCGCCGTGCCTTCATCGCGGGCGAGGCCCATCATCAGCTCGAACACGGCGTCGGCTGTGCCCCGGTCCAGGTTGCCTGTCGGCTCGTCGGCCAGCAGACAGGCCGGCCCGGTCACAAGCGCGCGGGCCACGGCCACCCGCTGGCGTTCACCGCCCGACAATTCGGCCGGCCGATGGCTGACACGGTGTGCCAGGCCCACACGGGCCAGCCAGGCCTGCGCCTGCTCCCGGGCCTGCGCCATCGGCTGGCGCCGGATCAGCAGCGGCATGGCGACGTTGTCGAGGGCGGAAAACTCGGGCAGCAGATGATGGAACTGGTAGATGAAGCCCAGGTGCTGGTTGCGCCAGCTGCCCTGCTCGGCCGGGCTCATCTGCGCCAGATCACGCCCCATGAGTCGCACCTGCCCCTGGGTGGGCGAGTCGAGCCCGCCCAGCAGGT
>JAJUHM010000439.1 GCA_029279925.1 Aquabacterium olei | reverse complement strand
GATCCGGACATCGCCCCGCGCCACGGCCTCCAGATCCGCAAGGTGGCCCCCGGCACCGTGGATTGCACGCAGGCCCCGGCCATGACGCGGGCTCAGTGCGAGGCCGCCTTGCAGGCGGGGGCCGAGGTGGTGAGCGGGCTGCCCGGCAACGCCTTGCTGATAGGCGAGATGGGCATCGGCAACACGTCGAGTGCCGCGCTCATCATGAGCCGCCTGACCAGCACACCGCTGGTGCAGTGCGTGGGCCGAGGCACGGGGCTGGATCAGGCTGGTGTCGCCCGCAAGCTGGCGGTGTTGGACGCCGCCTTGCACCGGCACGCCGAGGTTTGCGAGCCCCTGGCGGTGCTGGCGGCCTTCGGCGGTTTCGAGATGGCGATGATGTGCGGCGCCGTGCTGGAGGCGGCCGCGCAGAACCGCGTGATCGTCGTCGATGGCTTCATCGCCAGCAGTGCCGTGCTGGTGGCGCAGGCCCTGCAACCCCGTGTGCTGCAGCGCTGCATCTTCGCGCACCAGTCCGACGAAAGTGGCCACGCGCGCATGCTGGCCCACATGGGTGTGCGCGGCTTGCTGCAGTTGGGCCTGCGCTTGGGCGAGGGTTCGGGCGCAGCGCTCGCCTGGCCCCTGCTCGATTCGGCCTGCCGCATCCTGCGCGAGATGGCCAGCTTCGAGTCGGCCGGCGTCAGCCAGCGCGATGCGGATGCGTCCGGTGCATGATGGGCAAGGCATGATGACGGCGTCTTGTTCCGTTTGCCAGATCCGATGAACGCCTTGCTCCACCAGTTGCGCCTGTTCTTCGTGGCGCTGCAGTTCCTGACCCGCGTGCCGACGCCGGCGTGGGTGGGGTTCGAGCCCGGCTGGCTGCAGACCTGTTTGCGCTACTTTCCCCTGGTGGGGGCGCTGATCGGCCTGAGTGGGGCGCTGGTGCTGGCCACGGCGGCAGCGTGGTGGCCGCCCGCCGTGGCCGTCGTGCTGAGCATGGCCTTCACAGTGTGGCTGACCGGCGGCTTTCACGAAGATGGCTGGGCCGACACCTGTGACGGCCTGGGTGGTGCCGTCGACCGCGCCAAGGCCCTGCTCATCATGAAGGACTCGCGCCTGGGCAGCTACGGTGCACTCGGGCTGATCGGCATGCTGGGCCTGAAGGCCACGGTGCTGACGGCCCTGCTCACCCCCTTGCACAACGAGCTGGCGAGCGCCGAAGCCAGCCACATTCGGGCGGTGTTGCTGGCGTGGACCATGATGGCGCTGGTGTGGTGCCACGCGGCCTCGCGCCTGGTCCCTGTTCTGTTGACCGGCCTGCTGCGGTATGCCGGTGACATCGACCACGCCAAGGCCAAGCCACTGGCCATGCGGGTCGATCGCATCACGCTGGTGTCCGCCGTGCTGACCACGGCCGTGGTGGCCTTGATGCTGTGGCTGCATTTCTGGCAGGCTGCCTGGCCGACGGGCACGCTGCAGGTGGCGCTGGGCCGCAGCGCACTGGCCATGGCATTGGCCCTGGGCCTGTGCTGGCACTGGTTCCGGCGCCGCCTGGGCGGCTACACCGGCGACACCTTGGGGGCCAGCCAGCAGCTCGCCGAAGTGGCCGGCCTGCTGGCCTGGCTCACGGTGGTGCACCCCGTGTCATGACGCCAGCGTTCGAACCGTCGGCGCGGTCTCTCGCTCAGGGCCTGAGCGCCTGGGTCATGGCGTGGCGGCATCCCCAGCCCATGGGCGCCGCAGGCCGTTGCATCGGCCGAACCGATCTGCCTGTGGACCGCCGTAAGGCCCGCCGTCTGGCGCACCGCATCCGCCAGGCTGCCCGGCGGCACGGCTGGCCCCGCGTCGTTCACACCTCCTCGCTGCAGCGCTGTGCGCTTGTCGGGCGGCAGCTGCGGCGCTGGGGCTGGCGGCATGTCGTGGACGATGACTTGATCGAAGCCAGCTTCGGCGCCTGGGACGGACGGCCGTGGGCGCAGATCCCCTGGGGCGAAGTCGATGCGTGGTGCGCCGATTTCGCAGGCCACGCACCCGGTGGTGGCGAGTGCCTGCGTGACGTGATGGCGCGGGTGGCCGCGTGGCCAGAGGCGGAGGCATCGCCCACCGGGTTGCCGGCCCCGCCCCGGCTGGTGGTGGCGCACGCGGGCTGGATGCTCGCGCGCCGCTGGCTGCTGACGCACCCGGACTTGCCGGCCCGGGCGGCCGACTGGCCCCGACCGCCGGCTTACGGCACCTGCTGGTCGCTCGGTCCATCGTTGGCCGCCTCGTCGCCGTAATCGGTGTCCATCGAACCGGCTTCCAGTCCCTGCTCCTGCAGCCAGCGCACCAGCACGGCTTCCTGCCCGTGGGTCACGATCACCCGCTCTGCCCCCGTCGCCGCAATGGCGCCCACCAGCCCGGGCCAGTCGGCGTGGTCTGACAGCACGAAGCCGCGGTCCAGCCCGGCTCGGCGACGCGCACCGCGCAGCTGCATCCAGCCCGACGCCATGGCGTCCGATGCGCCGGCCAGCGTGCGGGCCAGTGGCCCGCGTGCCGCGCTGGGCGGGGCCAGCACCAGGGCCTGCCGCCACAGCATCTTGTCCTTGACCTCGCTGAAGCGCAGGGTGGGTGGCAGGGGCACGCCTTCGGCACGGTAGGCTGCATTCAAGGGCTCGACGGCGCTGTGCACGACGATCGGGCCGATGGCCGGATCGACGCCGGCCAGCAGCCGCTGGGCCTTGCCGAAGCTGTAGCCCAGCAGCAGCGACGGTCGGCCTGCCGCGGCATTGCCTTGCCACCACGCGTTGATCTCGGCGAAGACCTCGGCCGAGGGGCGCCAGCGGTAGATCGGCAACCCGAACGTGGATTCGGTGATGAAGCAGTGGCACCGCACGGGTTCGAAGGGGGCACAGGTGCGGTCGGGCTCGGTCTTGTAGTCGCCGGAGACCACCCACACCTGCCCGCGCCAGGCCAGCCTGACCTGGGCCGAGCCCAGCACGTGGCCAGCGGGGTGCAGCGACACCGTCACCCCCTGAACCTGAAGCGTCTGACCATAGGGCAGCGTCTGCAGCGCGATGTCGCCCAGGCGCGCGCGCAGCACCCCTTCGCCCGGTGCCGCGCACAGGTAGGCGCCATGGCCGCCGCGGGCATGGTCGGCGTGGGCGTGCGTGATGATCGCGCGGTGCACGGGCCGCCAGGGATCG
>JAJUHM010000438.1 GCA_029279925.1 Aquabacterium olei | reverse complement strand
GCTGCCGCCGTCCACCGCCAGCACGTCGCCGTCGTTGACCTTCTGCAGCGCCTGGGCCACGCCCACCACCAGCGGCAGGTGCAGGCTGCGGGCCAGGATCGCGGTGTGCGAGAGCGCGCTGCCGCCGGCGGTGACCACCGCCATCACCCCCTGCGCGTGCAACTGCGCCAGCTCGGCCGGGGAGACGTTGTCGGTGACCAGGATGTCGCCGGCGATGCCCTGCAGCTCGGCCTCGCGGCGGTGCAGCGCCGCGTGCAGCCGGCCGATCACCTGGTCCACGTCGTCGAGGCGGCTGCGCAGGTAGGGGTCGTCAATGCCGGTGAACACCGAGGCCAGGCGGTCGCGCTGCAGCCGCAACGCGTAGTCGGCGCTGTAGCGGCCCTTGCGGATCAGGTCGTCCAGGCCCTGCAGCAGCTCGGGGTCGTCGAGCAGCAGCGCGTGCAGGTCGAGGAACTCGCCGACCTCGTGCGCGAGCGCGCCGTGCAGGCGCTGGCGCAGGGCGTGCATCTCGGCGCGGACGGTCGTGATCGCCTCGTGCAGGCGGTCCAGCTCGGCGTCCACCCGCTCGGCCGGGATGGTCTCCTCGGCGACCTCGAGCGCGTGCGGCAGCCGCACCCGGGCCCGGCCGAGCGCGCTGCCGCGCGAAGCGCCGTGCCCGGTCAGCACCTGCCGCATCAGCTGCCCTCGTCGAAGTGGCGCGCGAACAGGTCGGCCACGGCCTCGGCGGCGTCGGCCTCGTCCTCGCCCTCCACCCGCAGCCGCACCGGCGTGCCCGGCCCGGCCGCCAGCAGCATCACCCCCATGATGCTCTTGGCGTTGACCTCGCGTCCCTTGGCGATCAGCGTGGCCTGGCTGCGGAACTTCGACAGCAGCTGCACCAGCTTCGCGGTCGCGCGTGCGTGCAACCCGAGCTTGTTGGCCACGACCAGTTCGCGTTCGATCATGCAGGACCCTTATGCATCGTCAGGGATCACGCCGTTGCGGGCGCCGGCGGCGGCCACCGCCGGCAGCTCGTCCAGCTCCAGCTCGGCGTAGTTCATCACCCGCAGCAGCATCGGCAGGTTGACCGCCGACACCCGCCGCACCGGCGTGCCCAGCCGGGCCAGGCGCGCGGCCAGGTTGCTCGGGGTGGCGCCGTACAGGTCGGTCAGCACCAGCACCCCCTGGCCCCCGTCCACCCGCCGCAGCGCCGCGCTGGCCTGCGGCAGCAGCGCCTCCGGGTCGCCGTCGAACGGCACCTCGAACGCCTCGGTCCGCAGCGGCAACTGCCGCAGCAGCCGCGTGGCCACCGCCACCAGCGCCGAGCCGATGCCTTCGTGGGTGATGAGCAGGACGCCGACGGGCATCCCCGGAAGGTAGCAGAGCGCGGGTCGGGGCTGGAAGCGGGCGGGGCCGGGCGCGCCGCCGTGGCGCCGAGGGTGTCAGCCGGACTGCGGAGGCTGGCGAGGGTTCCAAAAGGGGTCACCATTTCGCCGCCCCAGTCAATAGGCACGAGCGCTCTTCTCCCGTGTCCGGGCCGATGGATGGGTGCTTGACCTGATACACCGGCTCCGGTGGTGTTGTTGATGCGAGGCGGGTCACCGCCTCCGTCACCCTTCGGGATCTAGCGGCTTGCGCCGCCCACGCATTACTGCGCCCAACACTCTTCCGGTTGTCCGTCGGATCGTCCACAGGCGTCTGGCGCCTCAGAGTCGCGGTCTTGCAGACCACCCCATGCGGGCTCGAGCGACGGGCGGTGTCATGGTGGTTTGCGGCCGGACCTCTTCAGATTCGCTGGCTGGATGCCAAACCCCTGTTGCAGGCTCACGGCCGCAAACCGGTCAGGCAAAAGCACGATGTACGTCAAAGCGGCCGCCGTCGCGCAGCAGGTAGAAGCCTGCACGCGCGAGCTTGTGGGCGACCGCCTTCAGTGCGACCAATCGCGGCTTGCGGGCGGCGTTGCGCTGGTACCAGCCGCGGATCGCGGGGTCGAAGCGAATGGCGAAGTTGGCGGCCTCCATCCACGCCCAGGCGAGGTATCGGTTGCCGCACTTGCGATTGCCCGCTGCCTTGAGCTTGCCGTTGGAATAGCGGCCGGCCGGCACAAGCCGGCAATACGACGCGTACTGGCCGACGTCGTCGAAGCGTGAGACGTTGCCGCTCTCCATCACGATCGTAAGCCCCAGTACCAGGCCGATCCCGGGTACCGTGCGTAGCGCCACCAGGTCCGAACGGCGTCGGAGGTCCTCGGCCAGCCATTCCTCCATGGCATGGGCCTTTTCCTGGAGGCTTCGCCATGCCTGCAGCAGGCTGACGACGGCAAACAGTTCCGTTGGGTCGCGGAAGGTCTGTGAAAGCTGACTTCGGGTGAGGTGGCGGAAGTCGTTGGCCGAGAGGCGATGGCCGGTGGCGCGCGCCCAGTAGCCCTGCACCGAGTGCAGCAGGCGTACCGACTGCTGGATCAACAGCATGCGTCGACGCAGCAGGTCGCGCAGCGGTCGCTGCTCGCGCGGATAGATGTAGGCTGTCGGCAGCAGCCCGAGACGCATCAGGTTCGCCAGGTGGCGGGCATCGGAATCGTCATCACCGAACTTCAGTCCTGCGTACTGAGGCACGGCCAACGTGTTGACCATCTGCGCTGGGTAGCCTGCTGCCTGCAGCCCGTCGATCAGCCAGTAGGCGTTGTAGGTCGATTCCACCGCCACACCGCACAGGCCATCCCGGAACGGAGCCAATGCAGCATCGATCAGGCCCAGCTCGTTGGGCAGCCTCTGGCGGCATCGCAGGGAGCCAGTGTCATCAATGACTGCGAGAACGGTGTTGTTGGAATGCAGGTCGCAAGCGGCATAAAGTGACATCTTCGTCGCCTCCTGGGTGCGGACATTCGCGTTTGGCAACACGAACGTACCGCCACCCTCAGGAGGCGGCGACATGAGTCTTCAGGTTGATTTTTCGGTTGCCGGTTTGGGTCTTCCTCTTGCCCTGACCTCGAGCGAGCGTCCGAGCAATGTCTCGATCTCTCGCCTGAAGCGCTCGCTGCCCCAGGCTTTCTGTTGTTGCGTGCAGCGGCGCAGGTTTTCGGTGTCCGTCTCGGGGATGCCTTCGGCGACGAGGGCCTGGTAGGCGCGGTGCCTTGCCTCGGGCGTTTCGCCCAGTGCCAGATAGGCGGCATGGGGCGTGATCCGCACGTCG
>JAJUHM010000437.1 GCA_029279925.1 Aquabacterium olei | reverse complement strand
CTACATCCCGCCGGATGCGCTGGAGGTGTTTCTCGAGGCCTTCCAGGGGCCTCTGGATCTGCTGCTGTACCTGATCCGCAAGCAGAACTTCATCATCCTCGACATCCCGCTGGCCGACCTCACGCGCCAGTACCTGGCCTACGTCGACCAGATCCGCAAGCGCAACCTCGAGCTGGCGTCCGAATACCTGCTCATGGCGGCCATGCTCATCGAGATCAAGTCGCGGATGCTGCTGCCGCCCAAGCCGTCGGAGGACGGCCAGGAGCCGGAGGACCCCCGTGCCGAACTGGTTCGCCGACTCATCGAGTACGAGCAGATGAAGCTGGCGGCCGCGGGGCTCGACCAGATGCCGCTGCTGGGCCGCGATTTCATGCGCGTGCAGGTCCATTCGGACCCGTCGGTGGTGGTCCGCCATCCGGATGTGTCGCTCGCCGACCTCCGCGAGGCCTGGATGGACATCCTCAAGCGCGCGCGGCTGCATACCCATCACACGATCACGCGCGAAGAGCTGTCCGTGCGCGAGCACATGGGCATCGTGCTGCGCACCTTGCAAGGGCGGCGCTTTGTCGAGTTCGAAGAGTTGTTCGACGTCACCCGAGGGCCTCAGGTGCTGGTCGTCACCTTCATCGCCTTGCTGGAGCTGGGCAAGGAAGGCCTGCTCGACATCACCCAGGCCGAGGCCTTCGCGCCCATCTACGTGCGCCTGGCCTACCAGCCGGCCTGATCCAGCCAGCGTGGCCAGCAGGGGCGGCTGCACTGGCCTAGAATCGCGCCACTTCCGGCGGAGCCCGGGCACCAGGGCAGTCAGCCCGGATGCCACGGGCCCCCTCAGCTGAGGACAGACCATGAGCAGCACAGCCGCGCCCGCACGCAAACCCGTGACCCTGCACCGCCTCCGTGAGATGCACGCGCAGGGCGAAAAGATCACCATGCTGACCGCCTACGACGCGACCTTCGCCCGTCTGGTGGACGACGCCGGTGTCGACAGCATCCTGGTGGGCGACTCGCTGGGCATGACGGTGCAGGGCCACACCAGCACCGTGCCCGTGTCGCTGGAAGACATGGTCTACCACACGCGTTGTGTGGCCCGGGGCAACCGCACGGCCTGGGTGATCGGTGACCTGCCTTTCGGCAGCTACCAGGAAAGCCGTGAGCAGGCCCTGCGCAGCAGCATCGCGCTGATGCAGGCGGGCGCCCACATGGTGAAGCTCGAAGGCGGCGGCTGGACGGCCGAGACCGTGCATTTCCTGACCGAGCGCGGCGTGCCCGTGTGCGCCCACCTGGGCCTGACCCCGCAGAGCGTCCACGCACTGGGCGGCTACCGCATCCAGGGGCGTGACGAGGCAGGGGCGACCACGCTGCGTCGCCATGCACGTGAACTGGCCGATGCCGGTGCCGCGATGATGGTGCTGGAGCTGATGCCGTCTGGTGTGGCGCGCGAGGTGCAGGCCGACAACCCCGGGCTGATGACCATCGGCATCGGCGCAGGGCAGGGCACGGCCGGCCAGGTGCTGGTGCTGCACGACATGCTCAACCTGACGCGCGGCAAGCTGCCGCGCTTCGTGCGGGACTTCACCGCAGAAGGCGGCTCGGCCGAAGAGGCGGTGCGACGCTATGTCGCGGCCGTCAAGGACGGCAGCTTCCCCGACGAGTCCATCCACGGATACTGAGCGAGCCGCGACGCCATGAAGCTGATTCACACCATCGCCGACCTGCGTGCGGCCACCGCCGCGGCGCCCGCCGCGCCCGTGTTCGTGCCCACGATGGGCAATCTGCACGAGGGCCATCTGGCCCTGATCCGCCGGGCGCGTGAGCTGGCAGGCGACAGCGGCAGCCCCGTGGTGGCCAGTGTCTTCGTCAACCGGCTGCAGTTCGGACCCAACGAAGACTTCGATACCTATCCTCGCACGCTTGAGCGCGATGCCGAGTTGTTGAAAGGCGCGGGCTGCGACATCCTGTTTGCGCCCTCGGAAGCCGAGTTGTACCCCGAGCCGCAAGGCTACAAAGTGGTCCCCCCGGCCGAGCTGGCCGACATTCTCGAGGGGGCCTTCCGCCCCGGCTTTTTCACGGGGGTGTGCACGGTGGTGCACAAGCTGTTCAACCTCGTGCAGCCCCGCGCCGCGGTGTTCGGCAAGAAGGACTACCAGCAGCTCATGGTGATCCGCAACATGGTGCGCCAGATGGGACTGCCCATCGAGATCGTTGGCGGCGAGACCTTGCGGGCCGAGGATGGGCTGGCGCTGTCGTCCCGCAACGGCTACCTGAGTGCCGATGAGCGGGCCGAGGCGGTGCAGCTGAGCGCGGCCCTGCGCACGGTGCAGGCCGCGGTGGCCGAGGCGCGAGGCGCAGGCCGGCTGGATGGGGCCGCGGTGATGGCCCTGGAAGACGCTGCCATGGCGAGCCTGCGCACACGGGGCTGGGCGCCCGACTACGTGCTGGTGCGCCGCCAGCGCGACCTGCTGCCCGCAACCGACGCCGAGCTGGTGGCCGGCGAGCCCCTGGTGTGCCTGACGGCCGCCAAGCTGGGCAAGACACGGCTGATCGACAACCTCGAGCTCTGACGCCCTTGGCGGCTCAGGCCGGCGTGGACGAGGTGTCCGAGCCGGAGAACGGCGGGCCGGTGCCTGCCTCTGCCTGCGCCCATCGGGCGAATCGGCCCGCTCAGGCCCATCAGGCCGCGGGGCGCTCCTGCAGGCTGAGCAGGAAGTCGACGGCCTCTTGCTGAACCCGGCTGCGTCGCATGGGCGGCAGGCTTTGCCAGATGCGCCGGCCGTACGGTTTGTCGACCAGGCGCGTGTCGCAGATCATCAGCACGCCGTGGTCGCGCTCGCTGCGGATCAGGCGTCCTGCGCCCTGCTTGAGCGCGATGATGGCCTGGGGCACCTGATGGGCCATGAAGGGGTTGCCCCCTTGTTGCTGCAGCAGTTCGAGGCGCTTGGCCAGCACCGGGTCGTCCGGCGGGGCGAATGGCAGCTTGTCGATCACGACCAGCGTCAGGGCGTCGCCCTTGACATCGATGCCTTCCCAGAAGCTGTGGCTGCCCACCAGCACGGCATTGCCAGCACGTCGGAACTCGTCGAGCAGCGTGGGGCGGGGCGCGTCACCCTGCTGCAGCACGGGATAGGGGTCTCCGCCAGAGGCCAGGGCCTCGCGCAGCCGTTCGGTGGCCCGT
>JAJUHM010000436.1 GCA_029279925.1 Aquabacterium olei | reverse complement strand
CCCAGGTTGACCGGCCCGGTGACGTCGTCGGGCGCGTTCATCAGCGCGATCAGGCCGCTCAACAGGTCGTCGACGTAGCAGAACGAACGGGTCTGATCGCCTTTGCCGTAGATGGTGATGGGCTCGTTCTTGAGGGCCTGGACGATGAAGTTGGAGACCACCCGGCCGTCGCCCTCGGCCATGTTCGGGCCGTAGGTGTTGAAGATGCGGGCCACCTTGATGCGCAGCTTGTGCTGGCGGTGGTAGTCGAAGAAGAGCGTCTCGGCGCAGCGCTTGCCCTCGTCGTAGCAGGCCCGCGGGCCGATCGGGCTGACGTGACCGCGGTAATGCTCGGGCTGGGGGTGCACGGTCGGATCGCCATACACCTCGCTGGTGGAGGCCTGGAAGATCCGGGCCCGCAGCCGCTTGGCCAGGCCCAGCATGTTGATCGCACCGTGGACACTGGTCTTGGTGGTGCTGACCGGGTCATGCTGGTAATGGACGGGCGAAGCCGGGCAGGCCAGGTTGTAGATCTCGTCGACCTCGACATACAGGGGAAAGGTGACGTCGTGCCGCATCAACTCGAACCGAGGATGATCGAGCAGGTGGGCGACCTGGCCGCGCCGCCCCGTGAAGAAGTTGTCCACGCACAGCACCTCGTGACCCGCGTCCAGCAGGCGCTCGCACAGCGCGGTGCCGAGAAAGCCGGCGCCGCCGGTCACAAGAATGGATCGGGTGGAAGGCGTGGCCATGCAGGCTCCTGTTCGTGAGGGAAATGAGGGCGCAGGCAGGGGTGGGACGCGGGATGCGGGTCCTCGGGGCGGCTCGTCTCATCCAGCAGGCTCAATGCGTGATCCACCACGTCCATCGGCCAGACGGCCATCGCACACTCGTGGGCTGTAGGGCAGCGCGCATGCATGCAGGGGCGACACGGCACATCGGCCCAGAGCACGCGATGCAGTTCCGGCCGCCCGGGCGTCCATCGAGCCACCTCGGCCCCGCAGCTCACGACCACACTGGGTGTCCCCAGGGCTGCGGCAATGTGCGACACCCCCGTGTCGTTGCTCACCAGCAGGCTCGCGCCCTCGATCAACGCGCCCACGGTCCACAAAGGGGTCTGTCCGACGAGGTTGATGCAGCGGGCAGAACCCAGGCCCTGCAAGGCTGCCTCGACGGCCGCCACCACCGACGACTCGGAGGCCACCCCGGTGAGCACCAGCGTCACATCGTGGACCGCGGCCAGCGCCCGGCCGACCTGGGCAAAGCGAGCCGGAGGCCAGCGCCGGGACGGCCACTGCGCCCCGGCGTGCAGGCAGATCCACGGGCGCCCGGGGGCCGCACCGTGCTGTTGCAGCAGCGCCCGCGCGGCCTCGCGGTCCGACGCCCTCAAGGGAAACACATTTTCCGCCAGGTGCTCGTCCACCTCGGTGCCGCCGAACACGCCGATCAGCCTGGCGAGGCGGGCCGCCTCGCTGCCTTGAGCAGGCCACGGCACGCTCAGCAGGGGTTCAGGTGGCGCGCAGCCGGGCTCGTGGAAGGCCGCGACGTGCCGTGCGCCCCAGTCGGACACCACGGCATTGGTCAGCCGGCCGGAGCCATGCAGTTGAACGGCCAGGTCCCAGGATCGGCTGCGCATGGCGTCCCCGAACGCGGCCCGGGCGGCCTCGTCCTGCGGTGCCTGCTCAGGCAGGCCGGGATGGCCAGGAAACGCGATGAACTCGTCGACACATCCGAGTCGCGCGATCCATTCCCGTGCCCACGGCAGACCGACCAGGGCGATGTGCGCGTCCGGAAAGCGGCGGCGCAGCGCTCTCAGCGCCGGGACGGCACACAGCATGTCGCCCAGCATCAGTGCCCGCAGGACCACGACGCGCCGCACCGGCCCGAGGTCGGTGTCTGTCACGACGCGGGGGTCAGCACACGGCGTGGGCATGGGGGATGTCGTCCACGGTGCCGGGTTGCGCCAGCAGGGCACGGGCCGCCGCGGCCACATCCCGGGGGGGCACGCCGGTCAGGCAGGGGTGGCCCGGTTCCGGACACACGCTCTGCAGGCAGTTGCGGCACGGCACGTCGCGACTCAGCAGGCGACTGGGCACGAGCCAGGGCGTGTGCTGCGGGTTCGTCTGGGCATAGAGGCAGACCACCGGCGTGCCGAGGGCCGCCGCCATGTGCCCAGGGCCACTGTTGTTGCACACCAGCAGCGACGCCCCTTCGATGAGCGCGGCGAGTTCACCCAGCGTCAGCCGCCCGCACAGATCGGCCGTGGGGCCTGCAATGGCCTCGCGTGCCGCCTGCACCGCGGGGCGGTCGTCCTCGCTGCCGCAGAACACGCAGGTCCACCCTTCGGCCACCAGGCCTCGCATGGCCTCGCCCATCATGGCGGCCGGATAGCGTCGGGACGCGGCCGTCGCCCCGGGATGGACGACGATGTACGGTCCCCCGGGCAGGACACCTGCGGCCAGCAGGGCGTTGCGCGCGGCAATCCGGTCCGTGTCCCGCACGCCCAGTCCCAGCCGCATCGAGCTGGGCGCCGGCACGCCCAACGCCCCCACCAGGTCGATCTGTCTCAGCACCTCGTGCCGCATCCCCGGCCCCAGCACGTCCTGATCCCGCACCCAGTGCGACAGCAGCGCGTAGGGGTTCTCGCGGCTGTGGGCCGCACGGACAGGAATGCCGGCCATCCGGCACAGCAGGGCCATGGGCAGCGGGCTCTGCGTGGCAGAGGTCATGATCACCGCCGCATCGAAGGCCTCGGCGCGCAACCAGTTCACCAGATCCTGCTCCTCGTCCACGGCGCCGGTCGGGCCTGGCTTGACCCACGATGCCCTGAACACGGTCACGGCATCGCTCATGTCCAGATGCGGCGCCAGGCGGGCACCCGCTGGCGAGGTCAGCAAAGTCAGGCGGGCCGCAGGCGCGGCTTCGCGCAGCGCCCGCATGGCCGGGGTGCACATCAGCACATCGCCCATGTTGTCCAGGCGCACGACCAGAACGTGGCGCCAGATTGCCGTCAGGCCGCTCATGCGCTGGCCCCTGCAGGGTGAAGCCCGGCCGGGCGCGGCGATGATGATGCCCCTGCCGCGCGCGAAGTCCGCCGCCTCCGTGTACAGGCGCAGCGTGGCGTCGCGAACCTCGCGTGCACGCTCGGCGCCGACGAGCTTCTCGACCTCGGCGAAGGAAATGTTCTCGTCGTG
>JAJUHM010000435.1 GCA_029279925.1 Aquabacterium olei | reverse complement strand
GATGGCCACGCTGGCCGACACCGCCCTGGGGCACGCCATCAACCACGCGCGCGGGGGGCCCTTGTCCATCGTCACCGTGAGCCTGAGCACCGACTTCCTGGCCGCCGCACGCCTGGGCGACTGGGTGGAAGCCCACGTCGAGATCGAACGCCTGGGGCAGCGCATGGCCTTCGCCAGCTGCCGCCTGCGCGCCGGCGAGCGCGTGCTGCTGCGCGCCAGCGGGGCTTTTGCGGTGATCGGTCCGGCCTGATCAGAGCCGGCCAGCCGACGCTTCCAGCTTGCGCACCAGCTCGATCAGGCGGGGCCGCGCTTCGTCCAGCAGGAACTCCTGTGACAGGCTGAAGGCCGGGCCGGCGCAGCTGATGGCCATGCAGGGCAGACCGCCGCCCGGATTGAACGCCACCGCGATGCCGTTGACGTGGGCCTGCAGGTCTCCGAACGAGCGCGTGCAGCCCAGCGTGCGGTAATCGGCCAGCGCCGTCTCGACGCCCTTCTGGATGGCCGGCCAGGCCTGCTCGTCGTACTCGCGCACGCGTTCGAGGATCTCGTGGCGTTCCGCCTCGCTCGACACGGCCAGGTAGGCCCGGCCCAGGGCCGAGTTGACGATGGGAATGCGCGAACCCACGTCCACGCTCAGGGTGAGCGCCGCCGAGCTTCGGCAGTTCTCGACATACAGCATCGACAGGCGATCGCGGGTGCCAAGCGACACGGTGGCCTTGCAGTAGTCGGCCAGCTCCTGCATCATCGGCCGTGCCAGCTGGCGCACATCCAGGCGGGCCAGCATGTAGCTGCCCAGGGCCAATGTGGCCGTGCCCAACCGGTACTTGCCGCTGTCCTCGATCTGGATCAGGTAGCCCAGCCGGGTGAGCGTGTACGTGAGCCGCGACACCGTCGATTTCGGCAGCTTGCAGCGCTTGGCGATCTCCTGGTTGCCCAGGGCCTTGTCACCCGAGCGGAAACACGAGAGGACTTCCAGGCCACGGGCCAGGGCGGTCACGAAATGGCGGTCTTCCTTCTCGGCCACCTCGGCGGCAACGGGGTCGTGCATGATCGACTTCTTCTCCTGACTGCGCAGCCGGCCGCCCGACCGGGCAGCGACCACGTCGGCATTATCTCAGGCGGCCCGCCGGCCCGAGCCCCGTTCCCAGGCACCGGCGGGCTCTCGAGGCGCTTACAGCGACTTCAGTCGCATCGCCTTCATCTTGCCGCCTTCAACCACGCCCACCACCGTGTTGAGCTCCGAGCCGCCCTTCTCGTCGACCCCGTTGAGGTCGTTCGGATTGACGGCATCGGGCAAGGCCTTGGCCGCCGCGTCCAGCTGTGCACGGATGGCGGCCGGCTCACTGACGCTGCCCGCCAGCTGCATCGCCTGGACCACCAGATGCAGCGCCGTGTAGTTCAGCGATGCCTCCGATGACGGGTTGCTGTCGGCCCCGTAGGACGCGCGGTACGCAGCGACGAAGGCCTTTGCGCCCGGGCGCTCGTCCGCCGTCAGCGGCAACGTGCCGATCGAGCCCTCCAGCATCTGCAGCCCCCCGGTCACGCGGGCCATCTCGTCCATCTTGGCCTGGTCCATGATGACAAACGGGCCCTTGAAGCCCAGCTCGCGCGCCTGCTTGGCCACCAGCCCGGTCGGCTCGGACGGCCCGCCGATGAACATCACGTCCGGTTTGCTTTCCAGCACGCGGCTGACCCCGGTGTAGAAGTCGGCCGACTTGTTGTACGACATCGGGTTGTTCGCAACCACAGCGCCACCTGCCTTGGTCCAGGCCGGCTCGAACGCCGCCACCCAGGCCTTGGCATAGTCGTGATCCGCCGGTGCCATGCCCAGCTTCTTGCCGTACTTCATCTGGCTGCGAATGAAGGGCTCGATGTAGGTCAGGAAGTTCGGCGGGATCCGCATCGTGAGCTTGTTGCCCTTCTCGGTGATGGTCGGCACGCTGGTGTAGGCCATCAGCAGGAAGTTCTCCTGCTGGTTGAAGGCCTGCAACGCGAACGCCCCGCCCGAGTGCGGCACGAAGACCACCGGCACGCCATGCTGCTGCCGCAGCCGGCGCGCGTTGATGGCCGACTCGGCCGGCGCGTACTTGTCGTCCAGCGGCACGATCTCGACCTTGTACTTCTTGCCCTTGACGTCGAAGCCCTTGGCGTTGATCTCCTTGGCTGCCAGCTGCAGACCGTTGAGCACGTTCTTGCCGTACAGGGCGGCACCGCCGCTCAGCGGGCCGGTGTAGCCGATCTTGACGACCTCCTGGGCCAGGCTGCTGCCGGCGCCCAGGGCCAGGGTCACGGCCACCGTCAGCGGCAGGCGCCGGAAGGCGTGAGAAAAGAATGGCATGTGCGGTCTCCTCTTGTGGGTTGGAACGTCGAGAAACGGATGAGGCCCCTCAGGCCCCGATGTAGGCCTTGCGGATGCCCTCGTCGTGCAGCAGCTGCTCGGGCAGGCCTTCCATGACGATGCGGCCGCGCTCCAGCACGTAGGCGCGGTGCGCGATGCGCAGGGCCGAATAGGCGTTCTGCTCGGCCAGCAGCACCGTCACGCCGCTGGCGTTGATCTGCTGGATGATCTCGAACATCTGCTTGACGACCAGGGGCGCCAGGCCCAGCGAGGGCTCGTCCAGCAACAGGGCCTTGGGCCGGCCCATGAGCGCGCGCCCGATCGCCACCATCTGCTGCTGCCCGCCCGACAGCGAACCCGCCGGGTCGTGGCGCTTCTGCGCGAGGATCGGGAACAGCGTGTAGACCTCGTCGAGGATCTGCTGCGACCGCGCGCGGGTGTCGGGCGCATTGCGGTGCACATAGGCACCCAGCATCAGGTTCTGCTGCACCGACATCTGCGGAAACAGCTTGCGGCCCTCCGGGCAGTGCACAACGCCTTGCGCCACGATGGCAGCCGGCCGCATGCCCACCAGCTCCTGGCCGTCGAATGCAATCGAGCCGCTGCAGGCCTTGTGGATGCCACTGATGGCCATGAAGATCGAGCTCTTGCCCGCCCCGTTGGCCCCGAGCAGCACCACCAGCTCGCCCTTGTCGGCATGCAGGCTGACCTGGTCCAGTGCCCGGAAGCTGCCATACGACAGCGACACCCCTTCAAGCTTCAACATGCTCGGCTCCCAGGTAGGCGTCGATGACGTGCGGGTTGCTGCGGATCTCGGCGGGCGTGCCATCGGCGATCTT
>JAJUHM010000434.1 GCA_029279925.1 Aquabacterium olei | reverse complement strand
CGACGCGAGAGATCCGCCGAGGAAGCCGCCGCCGTGCGCCCAGTTGTCCACGCCGGGCATCAGCAGGCCGAACAGGAACAGCGTCGCGGCAGACCCCGCGGCCTGCGTCTTCACGATGCTGCTCGCCTGCCGGTGGTCGCCACGCTGACCGAACTCGAGGAGTCCGCCCTGGTGCAGATCCTGACCGAACCGAAGAATGCGCTGGTCAAACAATACCAGAAGCTGTTCAGCATGGAAGACGTCGAACTCGAAATCCGCCCGGCCGCCCTGTCCGCCATCGCCAAGAAGGCCCTTGAACGCAAGACAGGGGCGCGCGGCCTGCGTTCGATCATCGAACATGCCCTCCTCGACACCATGTACGAACTCCCGGGCATGGAAAATGTCGAAAAGGTGGTCATTGATGAGAACATGATTACCGGCGATACGCCGCCCCTGCTCATTTACGCTGACCAGCCCAAGGTTTCCGGCTCGAACTGAGCCGGAAATGCTTGAAATCCGGTTTCCTGCCCCCAACTGGGGGCTACATACCTATTTGAAGGCATCGTAATGTCGAACCCCAACACCCTCCCGGAAACCGTCGAACTGCCGCTGCTGCCGCTGCGCGATGTCGTCGTGTTTCCGCACATGGTCATTCCGCTGTTCGTGGGCCGGCCAAAATCGATCAAGGCCCTCGAGATGGCCATGGAATCCGGCAAAAACATCCTGCTGCTGGCCCAGAAGTCAGCCGCCAAGGATGAGCCAGAACCGGACGACCTGTACCGCATCGGCTGCATGGCCAACATCCTCCAGATGCTCAAGCTGCCGGACGGCACCGTCAAGGTGCTGGTCGAGGGCACACAGCGCGCCCGCGTCGAAGCCATCGACGTGCAAAGTGCCGTCTTCATGGCGACCGCCGTCCCCCTGGCCCAGGCGGGTGTCGAGGATCACGAGATCGAGGCCATGCGCCGTGCCGTGGTCGCCCAGATCGAACAGTTCGTCAAGCTGAACAAAAAGATTCCGCCGGAGGTGCTGTCCTCCATCGCCGGCATCGAGGACGCCGGGCGTCTGGCCGACACCATCGCCGCCCACCTGCCGCTCAAGCTCGAGTCGAAGCAGGCCGTGCTGGATCTGTTCTCGATCTCGGCTCGCCTTGAAAAGCTGCTCGAGCAGCTCGAGCACGAAGTCGACATCCTGCAGGTCGAAAAGCGCATCCGAGGCCGCGTCAAGCGCCAGATGGAGAAGTCGCAGCGCGAGTACTACCTGAACGAGCAGGTCAAGGCCATCCAGAAGGAACTGGGCGAGGGCGAGGAGGGCGCCGACCTCGAAGAGCTGGCCAAGAAGGTCGAAGGCGCGCGCATGCCCAAGGAAGCGCGCAAGAAGGCCGAGGCCGAGCTCAAGAAGCTGCGCCTGATGTCGCCCATGTCGGCCGAGGCCACCGTGGTGCGTAACTACATCGACACCCTGGTCAACCTGCCGTGGAGCAAGAAGTCCAAGGTCAAGCACGACCTGACCCACGCCGAGCACGTGCTCAACGAAGAGCACTATGGCCTCGACAAGGTCAAGGAACGCATCCTCGAGTACCTCGCCGTGCAGCAACGCGTGGACAAGGTCAAGGCGCCCATCCTGTGTCTGGTCGGCCCTCCGGGCGTCGGCAAGACCTCGCTGGGTCAGTCCATCGCCCGCGCCACCGGACGCAAGTTCGTGCGCATGGCGCTGGGTGGCGTGCGTGACGAGGCCGAGATCCGCGGTCACCGCCGCACCTACATCGGCTCGATGCCGGGCAAGGTCCTGCAGAGCCTGAGCAAGGTCGGTGTGCGCAACCCGCTGTTCCTGCTCGACGAGATCGACAAGCTGGGCATGGACTTCCGCGGCGACCCGTCTTCGGCGCTGCTGGAGGTGCTCGACCCCGAGCAGAACCACACCTTCGGTGACCATTACATCGAGGTCGACTTCGACCTGTCGGATGTGATGTTTGTGGCGACGTCGAACTCGCTGAACATCCCGCCGGCGCTGCTGGACCGGATGGAAGTGATCCGCCTGGCCGGCTACACCGAAGACGAAAAGGTGCACATCGTCCAGACCTATCTGCTGCCCAAGCAGATCAAGAACAACGGCGTGAAGGACGGCGAGCTGGAGGTGGCGGAAAGCGCCATCCGCGGCATCATCCGTTACTACACCCGTGAGGCCGGTGTGCGTTCGCTGGAACGCGAGGTCTCCAAGATCTGCCGCAAGGTGGTGAAGGGCGTGGCGCTCAAGCAGTTCACGGAAAAGGTGGTGGTCACCGACGAGAACCTGCATGACTTCCTGGGCGTGCGCAAGTACAGCTACGGCGAAGCCACCAAGGAAAACCAGATCGGTCAGGTGGTCGGTCTGGCGTGGACGGAAGTCGGCGGCGACCTGCTGACCATCGAAGCCGCGATCATGCCGGGCAAGGGCAACATCATCCGCACGGGCCAGTTGGGCGACGTGATGAAGGAATCGGTCGAGGCCGCCCGCTCGGTGGTGCGCTCGCGGGCTCGCCGCCTGGGCATCGCAGACGAGCTGTTCGAGAAGCGCGACATCCACATTCACGTGCCCGATGGCGCGACGCCCAAGGACGGCCCGTCTGCCGGCATCGCGATGACGACGGCCTTTGTGTCGGCACTCACCGGCATCCCGGTGCGGGCGGACGTGGCCATGACGGGTGAAATCACCCTGCGTGGCGAGGTCACGGCCATCGGTGGGCTCAAGGAGAAGTTGCTGGCGGCTCACCGTGGCGGCATCAAGACGGTGCTGATCCCGGAAGAGAACGTCAAGGACCTCCAGGAGATTCCGGAGAACGTGAAGAGCCAGATCGAGATCGTGCCGGTCAAGTGGATCGACAAGGTGCTCGAGGTGGCGCTGGAGCGGCAACCGGAGGCTCTGCCTGAGGACGAGGCCAAGGTCGAGGCGAAGGTGGAAGCCAAGCCCGAGGCGCCTGCTTCGTCGAGCGATGTGCTGAAGCACTGAACCGGGAGCCCGGACGGGAGTTGAAAAAACGCGACGCCCGCCGGGAGCCTTGAAAAGTGGTGTATAGTTCAAGTCTTCGCTGATCACCGCACCAAACGGTGATCAACGCAGCAAAGCAGGTTGCGAGACCAGAGCATCTGCGTAAGGCGAAGACAATGCGGGAATAGCTCAGTTGGTAGAGCGCAACCTTGCCAAGGTTGAGGTCGCGAGT
>JAJUHM010000433.1 GCA_029279925.1 Aquabacterium olei | reverse complement strand
TGCCGCGCAGACGGAGAGCGACTTCGCTGGCCACTCGTCCGAGCACCTTGTCGGTGGCGTCGATCACAAACCACTCGTGCTTCACTTCGGCCGGCTTGGCGCTGAAGGTCTTCATGAGATTTCCTAAGTGGTAAAACTGGCTGACAGCCGCCTTTGGAACCACTTCTTGGAAGGTGGTGGCCTCTCCGGCAGCGGGGCAACCGACGGCGACCGCGCTTGAAAGCTTGCGGGCAGTGCCCACAATGCGCAGCCGACCGGATGTCGATCGGACCCGGCCTTGCCACCCCACCGCGCCCGTGAAGGACACCTCAGAATGACAAAACCTCCCGGCAACCATGTCGGGAACCCGAGATTCTAGCCTTGAAATGGCGCGAAACACAAACTTTTTGCCACCGCGAGCGCGTCCCCGCGTTCTTGGACGCCTGACGAGGCACTGCGGACGGTCTGCGTGAAAGCCATCACGGATGACGTTCCTACCCGCGACGGGACGGTTGCACGACACCGGGATTTCCCTTACCCTTAGGGGAAACCCTAGGTTAACGCACACCCGTGGGGCGCACGATGTTGAGGCGCCCCGGCATTGGGCAGAAAGGGGTCCTCCGTGACCGCAACCCAGACACCCCCACAACTGGATCGCTTCGGTTTCAACAAGACCGACAGCACCCCGCCGAAGCGCCCGGCCAGCCCGGACGGCTGGGTGCCGATCCGCAACCTGCATGCGCGCCATCGCGCCCGCATTCTTGATCACCTGCTGCAACTGGACGATCACGACCGCTATCTGCGTTTCGGCTTCCAGGCCTCGCCTGAGCAGGTGGCGCGCTACGTCGCGTCGATCGACTTCCGCCGCGATGAGGTGTTCGGCATCTTCAACGGCCGCCTGCAGCTGGTGGCGGTGGCCCACCTTGCGGCCATGCCCGGCGGCGATGCGCACGGCACGGACGCATCCCGGGGCCGCGCCATGGAATTCGGCGTGTCGGTGTTGAAGCAAGGACGCGGCAAGGGACTGGGTTCGCGGATGTTCCAGCACGCCGTCATGCATGCACGCAACCGCCACGCCAGCCACATGATGATCCACGCGCTGAGCGAGAACGCTCCGATGTTGCGGATTGCGGCCAAGGCCGGCGCGGTGGTCGAACGCGACGGCCCGGAGGCCGAAGCCTGGCTGAAGTTGCCGCCGGACACCGTCGTGAGCCACATTGACAGCTCGCTGCAGTCGCTGGCCGCGGAAGCCATCTACCGCGTCAAGTACCAGATGCTGCACGCCAGCGACTGGCTCCGCCTGCTGATCACCTCGGCCTGAGGAGCCCGGCTGCCGCCTACCCTCCCTAGGGATAGGGGATAGGGTCCGGGCAGCGCCCCGCTTACGATCCCGAAAAAACAGTGCGGGGTTGGAAGTGGACACCATGCAGGTCATCCTGACCATGCTCGCCGGGTTGGTGCCCGGCATGCTGCTCGGAGGGTGGCTGCGCGCCCGCCATCTTCGCCGGCAACACCGGGGATGGCCTGAACGCTGGGACCTTCAGCCCCGCCCGCTGTTCACTGCACACGAAAGGGCCCTGTACCGCGAGCTCCGGGCCGCCCTGCCCCAGCATCTCATCCTGGCCAAGGTCAGCCTGCTGCGCTTCTGCCAGGCAGCCAGCCAGCGCGATGTGCGTCACTGGTACGACCGCCTTCAGCCGCTGACGGTGTCGCTGCTGGTCTGCACGCCGAATGGCACGGCCATCACGGCCATCGACCTGGAGGCGCCGGGCAGCGCCACGGCCAGCCAGTCACGCGCGCTGCGCCTGAAAGAGGCCGTGCTGGCCACCTGCCGGGTGCGCTACCTGCGATGCCTGCCGGAGCAGTGGCCACAGCCTGCCCTGCTCAGCGCCTGGGTGCTGGGACACGCCGGGGCGGCCGGCACAGGGTCGACCGGCCAGGGTGGCACCTTGATCGCCGAGCCGCTGGTCAGTGCAGGCGACCAACTGGCACGGCGCCTGCGCGAACGCCGTGCAGAGCGGGCGGCGCGATGGGCCGAGTCGGGCTTTGCGCCAGACTCGTTCTTCGCCTTCGACAGCCGGATCGATCCGGCCGCGAACTCGGTGCCCGCGCCCCTCGACGCCGACGACTTGGCCACCGACGCGGGCAGCGCCCCGCGGAGGCAGGGCTAGCCGGGCGCCGGCCCGACGGCCGGCGGCCCGCCTCAGGCCACCGCGGTGGTCAGCAGGCTGTTGACACGGCGCACGTATGCGGCCGGGTCTTCGAGTTGCCCACCTTCGGCCAGCAGAGCCTGGTCGAAGAGGATGTGCGCCAGATCGTCGAAGTGCTCGCTGGCTTCCAGCTTGCGCACCAGGCTGTGGTCAGGGTTCACCTCGAGGATGGGCTTGACCTCGGGAGCACTCTGGCCGGCCTGCTTGAGCAGGCGGGCCAGGTGGGCGCTCATGTCGCCCGACTCGGTCACGAGGCAGGCAGGCGAATCGACCAGGCGCGTGGTGACGCGCACGTCCTTGGCGCGCTCGCCCAACGCGGTCTTCAAGCGATCCAGCACCGGCTTGAAGGCAGCGGCCGCCTCTTCGGCCTTCTTCTTTTCTTCTTCGTCTTCCAGCTTGCCCAGGTCGACCGCGCCTTTGGTGACGTTCTGCAGCGGCTTGCCGTCGAAGTCATACAGGTGCGACAGCAGCCACTCGTCGACGCGGTCGGTCAGCAGCAGCACCTCGATGCCCTTCTTCTTGAAGACCTCGAGCTGCGGGCTGTTCCTGGCGGCGGCCAGGCTGTCGGCGGCGATCACGTAGATGGCCTCCTGGCCCTCCTTCATGCGCGCCACGTAGTCGGCCAGGGACACCGACGGCTCGCCCGACTCGTCATGCGTGGAGGCGAAGCGGAACAGCTTGCTCAGGCGTTCGCGGTTGGCGAAGTCCTCGCCGATGCCTTCCTTGAGCACCGAGCCGAACTCCTTCCAGAACGCAGCGTACTGGTCGCGCTTGGCCTGGTCTTCGTTGCCAGCCAGGTCTTCCAGCATCGACAGCACGCGCTTGGTACAGCCCTCGCGGATGGCCTTGACGTCGCGGCTTTCCTGCAGGATCTCGCGGCTGACGTTCAGCGGCAGGTCGGCCGAGTCGACCACGCCCTTGACGAAGCGGAGGTAGTTGGGCAGCAGCGCCTCGGCGTCGTCCATGATGAACACGCGCTTGACGTAGAGCTT
>JAJUHM010000432.1 GCA_029279925.1 Aquabacterium olei | reverse complement strand
CAAGAAGGATGCCAATGGCAAGCCGCTGGACGGCATCCCCTTCCACCCCTATTACTCGGTGCACGACCTCCTGGGCGTCGGTGGCTTCCTGTTCGTCTTCACGGCTGTGATCTTCTTCATGCCGGAGTTCGGTGGCTACTTCCTCGAGTACAACAACTTCATCCCGGCTGACCCGTTCAAGACCCCGCCGCACATTGCGCCGGTCTGGTACTTCACGCCGTTCTACTCGATGCTGCGCGCCACGACCGACCTGATGGTCAACGTCCTGGCCATCATCATCGCGCTGGGCGCCGTGCTGAACCTGGTCAAGGGCAAGGGCGACGGCAAGAGCAAGGTCGCCGGCCTGGTGATCGCCGCCGTGGTCATCGGTCTGCTCAAGACCTTCGAAGCCAAGTTCTGGGGCGTGGCCGTCATGGGCGGCGCCGTGGTGATCCTGGCTGGCCTGCCCTGGTTCGACAAGAGCCCGGTCAAGTCCATCCGCTACCGTCCGGGTTGGCACAAGATCGTCTATGGCGTCTTCGTCGTCAACTTCGTGATCCTGGGCTACCTGGGCGTGCAGCCGCCGTCCCCCATGGGCGAGCTCGTGTCGCAGGTCGGCACCCTGATCTACTTCGGCTTCTTCGTGCTGATGCCCTGGTGGAGCCAGCTCGGCACCTTCAAGCAAGTGCCCGAGCGCGTGACCTTCAAGCCCCACTGATCACCGCAGGAAAGAACAACCATGAAAAAACTGCTTGCCTCTTTGCTGGCCGCCTTCGCCCTGGTGACGGGTGCGCAGGCCTCGGGCGGTGACCTGGTCCTCGACAAGTTCCCCAAGGAACGCGTGACGGACGTGGCCGCCCTGCAGAATGGCGCAAAGATCTTCGTTAACTACTGCCTGAACTGTCACGCTGCGGCTTTCATGCGCTTCAACCGCCTGAAGGACATCGGCCTGACCGAACAGCAGATCAAGGACAACCTTCTGTTCCCGACCGACAAGGTCGGCGACGTGATGAAGGTGTCCCTGAACCCGCGTGACGCCAAGGAATGGTTCGGTGCCGTGCCGCCCGACCTGACGCTGGTGGCCCGTTCGCGTGCCAGCCACTCTGGCACCGGCGCGGATTACCTCTACACCTACCTGCGCACCTTCTACCGCGACGACACCCGTCCGACCGGCTGGAACAACCTGACCTTCCCCAACGTCGGCATGCCGCACGTGCTGTGGGAGATGCAGGGCGTTCGCGAGGCCAAGTTCGTGGAAGAGGCCGACCCGCATGACGCCAGCAAGAAGGTCCATCGCTTCGATGGCTTCGAGCAGGTCACCCCGGGCAAGCTGTCGCCGCAAGAGTTCGACAGCGCCATGGCCGACCTCGTTGCGTACCTGCAGTGGATGGCCGAACCCATGCAGATCCAGCGCACCCGCATCGGCGTGGGCGTGCTGATCTTCCTGGCGATCTTCACCTTCATTGCTTGGCGCCTGAATGCGGCGTACTGGAAAGACGTGAAGTAAACGCGCGACGCGGTCTCACCCCTCTCGGTGAGCCCGTCATCGGCGCAGTGGCCTTGAAAAGGGTCACTGCGCTTCGTTGTTTTGTGGCGCGATGCGCCACCTGCCTCTTTTGACCTTAGGAGCCCACCGCCATGATGGTGCTGTATTCCGGAACGACCTGCCCCTACTCGCACCGCTGCCGTTTCGTCCTGTTTGAAAAAGGCATGGATTTCGAGATCCGTGACGTCGACATCTTCGCCAAGCCCGAAGACATCGCGCTGATGAACCCGTACAACGAGGTGCCCATCCTGGTGGAGCGCGACCTCATCCTGTACGAGTCGCACATCATCAACGAGTACATCGACGAGCGCTTCCCGCACCCGCAGCTGATGCCGGGCGACCCCGTGGCCCGCGCCCGCGTGCGCCTGTTCCTGCTCAATTTCGAGAAGGAGCTGTTCGCACACGTCAACCTGCTGGAAGGCCGTGGTGGTGTCAAGGCCAACGACAAGCAGCTCGAGAAGGCCCGCTCGCAGATCCGTGATCGCCTGACCCAGCTTGCCCCGATCTTCCTGAAGAACAAGTACATGCTGGGCGATGACTTCTCGATGCTCGATGTCGCGATCGCTCCGCTGCTGTGGCGCCTCGACTATTACGGCATCGAGCTGTCGAAGAATGCCCTGCCGTTGTTGAAGTATGCTGAGCGCATCTTCTCGCGTCCGGCCTACATCGAAGCGCTGACGCCCTCCGAGAAGGTCATGCGCAAGTGATTGCCTGGTGATCGATCCACCCCCGAACGAGCATGTCCACTGACCAAGAAGCCCAGGGCTCTTCGACGCGCCCCTACCTGATCCGTGCCTTGCACGACTGGTGCACCGACAACGGGTTCACGCCCTATCTGGCGGTGTATGTGGACCGCTCCGTTCAGGTGCCGCAGGAGTACGTCAAGAACAACGAGATCGTCCTGAACGTCAGCTTCGAGGCCACGAGCCAGCTGCAGTTGGGCAACGATTTCATCGAGTTCAAGGCCCGCTTCGGCGGCGTGGCGCGGGACATCTCCGTGCCGGTCGACCATGTGATTGCCATCTATGCACGCGAGAACGGTCAAGGCATGGCCTTTCCGGTGCCGACCTCGCTGGGTGGTGACGGGCAGGATGCGCCGGCCTCCACCGGAGAGGTCGTCGACGGCGTGCACGACGGTCTGCCGCCGGCTCGCAAAGCGGAGGCGCCCGATGCAGGGCAGGGCCTTCGACTGGCCCGTCCGCCCAAGGCCGGCAAAGGCCGCGCACTCGAGCCCGTGGCCGCGTCCACCGACAAGGGTGACGAGCCCCCGCCGGAGCCGCCAGCCGGTGGTGCTCGCCCCACACTCCGCCGGGTGAAATGACCGCTCGGATGTAGAATCACAGCCATCGCCGGCTTAGCTCAGTTGGTAGAGCAACCGCCTTGTAAGCGGTAGGTCGTCAGTTCGAATCCGACAGCCGGCACCAATGCAAAGAGGCCCCTCACGGGGCCTCTTTTCTTTTCCGCCCCACCGAGTGGAGCGCGATGGGGCGGAAAACTCAGGCTCAGGCCTTGTTGCGGCGGCGGGCCACCACGCCAGCCAGGCCCAGGCCGCTCAGCATCAGCATCACGGTCGAGGGCTCGGGCACGGCCGTGGCGGTGATGGTCGACACGATGGTGCCGTAGTTGCTGATGCCTTCCAGGGCGCTGATGCCGGCCGGCTTCAGACCCAGGGCCTGTGCGAAGGTGT
>JAJUHM010000431.1 GCA_029279925.1 Aquabacterium olei | reverse complement strand
GGTACGAACAACTCGTTCGACCTGCTGCCGGGGGATACGGTCGTACTGTCCTCGCACCCGATCCCGGGCAACGAGGAGAGCGTTTACCGCACCATCAACCGTCTGTTCCGACGCGGGGCAAATGTCATCTACGAGAATATCGCTCCGGTGCATGTCTCCGGGCATGCCAGCCAGGAAGAGATGAAGCTGCTGCTGCACCTGGTCAAGCCGAAATACTTTATCCCGATCCACGGCGAGCTGCGCCACCTGCACCAACACGCCAACATTGCCCGGCAGGTGGGCATCCCGGCGGAGAACATCGCCATCATCGAGAACGGCCGCGTGGTCGAGTTTGAAGATGACCTGATGGAGATCGGCGAGCGCATGCCCGGCGGGTGGGTGTTTGTGGATGGCGCCGGCGTCGGCGACATCGGCATGGGCGAGGTGCGCGAGCGCGAAGCCCTGGCGCGCGACGGCTTCGTGCTGGTTCACCTGAGCCTGGACCGCGACTCCGCCGCGCTGCTGGACGACCCGGAGATCATCACACGCGGCTTTATCCACAGCCGCGCCAGCGATGATCTGCTCGACGCCGCCCGCGACGTGATCCGCGAAGCCGTCCAGAACGGCAACGGCAACCTGCAGAAAGATCTGCAGGAGGCCATCCGCTCTTTCCTGTGGAATCGCACCCGTCGCCGCCCGATGGTGTTTGTGACCCTCAGTAGAAATTAAGCTATTGGCGGTCTAGCTTTCAGTTCGAAAAAACTTATGGGCGGCGTGTGCTGTGATCGGGTAGCTCCACAATAAACCGTGGACATTAGGCCCACCTTTCCATGAGCGCTTTCTCGGCGGCAGAACGTCTGCCACGATGAGGCGGCGACCAGGGCGGGATAGGCAAATGAAACAGAAGCAGTTCTTTAACAGTCCAGCAATGATCGGTAAGACCGGCTGCCATCGCCGGAGTGCGCGGCACCCAGCGAAAGCTGCGGGAGCCAACCCACAGCTTGAGGCGCAAGCTCTGGTGCTCACTGCAAAAGTTGTAAACGCTGCCCATCAGAAAGACTAACGGGGTGAGCGTTTCGGGCTTGCGCAGGAGCGCCCGTGAGCGGCGAGCCAGGCTGGCCAGGCGGTTGCGGAAGGTGGCATTCAGGCGCTCGATGTAGGCCGTGTTCAGGTCTTTGCCGCCGCTGGCAGCGATCAAGCCGGTCACCATCTTAGGCGAGCCTTGCAGCACCCGGCGGATGATGCCGCTCACTCGCCGGCCCTGGTACTGCTTGGCCACCTGCCCAATGCAGATGTCTGGCCAGCAGATCAGCCAGGGACGGCCGCGGCCACGACTGGGCAGACCGCTGCGGAACGCATCTCGCATGACTTGAAAGTAAGCCTTCAAGCCATCCGTGACCACCAGCAGCGGGCGGGCCAGCGCACAGGCACGCACATGGCGAAACAAGGCTTGCAGCAGTGCTTCATCACGCTTCACGCTCACTGCCCCTCCCAGCCAAAGCCGGGTGCGAACCATGATCGCCATGGCCAGCCAGACCGCTTTGCCTTGCGCTTTGACCCGGATTTCATCGGCTTGCACCTGCCCCAGGTCTTGCGGCTGCTCCACCAGATGCTCATGCACCTTCTGGCAGTGCCGCCCGGCTCGGGCTTGCCAGTCCGCCACCGTGCGTTCGTCCAGGTCAAAGGCCGCAACGATCGCCTGTACCGGACAGCCGAAGGCAATCAGCGTGACCACGCAGGTCACCAGATCAAGCGAGTGGTGCAGCCGGTAGAATGCTGTCCCACTCGTGGCGGCAAAGGTCTTACCGCAGGCTGTACATTTGTAACGTGCTTCTTTCCGGCTGTGGACAACAATGTTGCCTTTGCCGGATTTGCCCCTTGCAGGGCAGGCCATATTTGGGCAGAATTGTGTTCGAGGGTCCATGTGGCTTGTCTTGGGTGTGGTAACCACAAGATTGCCACAGGACTCTCGTTTTTTCAACCCGTTCCACGGTTTTGTGCGGTGCTACCAATTAGGCTGCCGAAGCAGCCATTTTGAAAGTCTGCACCTTAATACCGAACTGAATATTCAGAACATGCTTGAGAGCATGGCTAGCCATCTTCGCAATCACCCGAGTGCATAGACCCACCAAGGTTTTGGCTAGCAATCCTTCCAGATCACGACCGGTGTCGGTCAATTCATGGAAGACGCCTTCGATCCGCTCTCGAACGCGATTCAACCAACGGTCCCATGTCTTCGGATTTTGCTGATATTGATTGCTGCGCTTGGGTGTCCAAATCTGGTTGTGGGTCCAGGTATAAACTTGCGCCTGCCAATCGGAACCGATGAAACCTTTGTCGCCAATGATCTGGCAGCCTCTCAAGTAGACGAGAACCGCTTCAGCGGCTTGCCGCTCGTCGGTATGAGCTGGCACCAGTTCATAGATCACGGGGATACCACTGAAGGTGGTGATGGCCACCAGTTTGTAACCAAAGTATTTCAAGTTGCGACTGGGGCAGTAGCCATAACTGGCACTTCCGGCGAAATCGCTGCGGCGATTGGAACGTTTGACGCCCACGACGGGCACAGGCTTGGTATCCAGGAGAAAGCGGGTGTGATGGAAAACACCCAATTGGACCAGCCAGGCACGGCGCAGTTCTTCGACCAACAAGCGCAAAGCCCGAGCCCGGCGATTGAACTGGCTCTGATCGATCAACCTGGGAAAAAGCGCCAGGTAGTTAGCCCGGATGAAACCCAGAAATTGGGTCTCACTCGGAAAAGGGATGAAATCCATCGCTAACAACAAGGTGATCACTTCACTGTCACTGAATTCAGGTTTAGCACCCGGCTTACCTTTGAGGTATTGAATGCCGTGTCCTTGGTACCAGTCATCCACCAGGACGAAAATGATGGTCAGCAGATCGGAAGCAGTTATACTTGTCATCGGGAACCTCCTGTGAAGTTTGAAGTGACACTCGAATCTTCAAGGAAGTTCCCATTTCTGTCAAACGGATGATTTCACATCAGACGTAATTTATAATCGTTTACGTAGTCAGCCGCCCATTGCTCACAGCCAACAAACAACGACGCACCCTGAACGCCTGACCTCGATTATACCCCTATGCCCTTTCTTACCGACCTGCCCATTGCCATCGACGTAGATGCCGTGTTGCGCGGCCAGGAAGCCGACCCGGCCGTCCTGCGCAGCCGCCGCCCGGCGCTGGTGCGCATCGCCGAGCAGGCCATGCAGGCTGCCC
>JAJUHM010000430.1 GCA_029279925.1 Aquabacterium olei | reverse complement strand
CGAACGTGACTCTCCGTCAGCTTTGTGCGAAAGTCAAGCCATGGTCGAGTCGTTCACTTGTGCTCCCGCACGCCCCCTGCCTGTTCAGGCCCGCAGCCGCGCCCGCGTCGAGCGTGTGCTGGACGCCACCACCGCCCTCATCGAAGCGCACGGCGTGGACGCCGTCGCGATCAGCGACATCGCAGCCCGCTCGGGCGTGACGCCGGCCTCCATCTACCGCTACTTTCCCGACAAGATCGCCATCATCGCCACGCTGGCCGAGCGCCACAGCGCGCACAGCCGGGCCTGCGTCGAAGCGGGGTTCGACACCGTGCGGTCGCCCGACGACCTGGTGCCCGCCGCGCAAGCCATGTTGCTGGGGTACCAGGGCGTCTTCGACCACGTGCCGGGCGCACGGGCCATCTGGCAGGCCACCCAGGCGGATCCGCGCCTGCAGGCCCTGGACCGCGATGAGGTGGAGGCCCACGCCCGCACCATCGCGCGCGCCGTGAGCCGGGCTCTGCCCCAGGTCGACGCCGACGAGGCCCTGGCAATGGGGCGTCTGGTGACCGGCATCGTGGGGGCGGCAGTGCGCGGCGCAGCGGCCCTGCCACCCGAGGAAGGACTTCACCTGATCACGCTGTGCCGTGATGTGGTCCTGCCGCCCACCTTGACGCAGTTCGTGGCGCGCGTCCGCTGACGCCAGGGACAATATCGGTTTCGTCCCGTTTCACCTGAGCCTCGGGCTCAGCCGTGCTCTCCGCCATGCGTTTTTCTCATCGCGCCAACGCCATCCGCCCCTTTCTGGCCATGGAGTTCGGCAAACACGCCGCCGAACTCGAGGCGGCCGGCCACCGTGTGATCAAGCTCAACCTGGGCGAGCCCGATTTCGGCGCGCCGCCTGCCGTGCTGGCCGAGCTGGCCCGGATCGCGCGTGACACCGCCCTGCCCTACACCGGCGCCCTGGGGCTGCCGGCCCTGCGCGAGGCCATTGCCGGCTTCTACCGTCGGGCGCACGGCATCGAGGTGCCGGCGCACCGCGTGGTCGTGACGGCCGGGGCCTCGGCGGCCTTGCTGCTGGTCACGGCGGCGCTGGTCGATCCGGGTGACGAGGTGCTGGTCGGCGATCCGTCCTACCCCTGCAACCGCCAGTTCCTCAGCGGTTTCGGGGCCGATGTGCGGCTGGTGCCCACCGACGCCGCGGCCCGCTTCCAGCTGGACCTGGCCGCCGTCCAGCGGCACTGGAGCGCGCGCACGCGCGGGCTGATGATCGCCACGCCGTCCAACCCGACCGGCACGTCCGTGCCCGCCGAGGAACTGGCCGCCATCTGCGACTGGGCACGCGCCCGCGGAGCCTGGCGCATCGTCGACGAGATCTACCTCAACCTGAGCGATGCCGACGCCCAGGGCCGACCCGCCCAGACCGTGCTGGCCTGCGACCCGGATGCGGTCGTGATCAACAGCTTCTCGAAGTACTTCGGAATGACCGGCTGGCGGCTGGGCTGGGCCATCGTGCCCGAGGCCATGGTGCCGGTGATGGAGCGCCTGGCGCAGAACTACTACATCTGCCCATCGACGCCGTCCCAGCTGGCGGCGCTGGCCTGCTTCACACCCGAATCCATCGCGGTGTGCGAGGAACGGCGCACCGAGTTCGCCGCGCGGCGCGCCCTGGTGCTGGCGGGGCTGGCCGCGGCCGGCCTGCATGTGCCGGTGCAGCCCGATGGCGCCTTCTATGTCTACATCGACGTCAGCCGCACCGGGCTCGACGCCATGGCCTTCTGCCAACGCGCACTGCAGGAAGCCCATGTGGCCCTGACGCCCGGCCACGACTTCGGACACTGCAGTGCCGCATCGCATGTGCGGCTGTCGTATGCCGCCTCACGGGCCGATCTTCAGGAAGGCCTGCTACGGCTGGCGCGCTTCGTCGCCTCGCTGGGCTGACGAGACGGCCGACTCACCACAGCGGGTGGGCGGCCAGCCAGGCCGATTCCTCGTCGTTCCACAAGCGGGTCTGCGCCTTGAAGTGCAGGCCATGCGCATCCTCGAGCGAGAACGTGCCCAGGCTGCCCTGTCCCACATCCAGGATCAGCTGCGTGCCCTGCATGTATTCGGCCTGCGTGCGGCCGGCATAGAAGGGCGCGCCGGCCACCGTGCCCAGCTGGATGTCCTCCTTGGTCAGCGGCATCTCGCCCGGGCCGTAGCACATCGGGGTGCTGCCGTCGCAGCAGCCGTGCGACTGGTAGAAGAACACGTCGCCGTGCGCTTCGCGCAGGCGGGCGATCAGGGCCTGGGCGGCCTCGGTGGCCACCACGCGCTGTACGTTGGTGATCGGGGTGTCGGTGCCTGCTGCGCCCATGTCCTGCTCCTCGTGTCTGGCCTGCGGTGCGGGGGCACACGCCCCCGCGCGGAACCAGAGCATGCCACACGGGGCCCTGGCGTGCGGCCCTGCGGCCTCAGGCGGCCAGCCGGAACACGCTGACAGCCTGAACCAGGTGCTGCGCCTGCTGGCTCAGGCTCTCTGCCGCGGCCGCGCTTTCCTCGACCAGGGCGGCGTTCTGCTGCGTCACCTGATCCAGTTGCGTCACCGCCTGGCCCACCTGGCCGATGCCGGTGCTCTGTTCCTGGGTGGCCGCGCTGATCTCGCCGATGAGTTCGCTGACCCGGCGGACCTGCGTCATGACGTCGTTCATCGTGCGGCCAGCCTGGCCCACCTGGTCGCTGCCGGCTTCCACCTTCTCGACACTGTCGTGGATCAGCGTGCGGATCTCGCGGGCGGCCTGGGCACTGCGCTGCGCGAGGCTGCGCACTTCACCGGCGACAACGGCAAACCCACGCCCCTGCTCACCGGCACGGGCCGCTTCCACAGCGGCGTTCAGTGCCAGGATGTTGGTCTGGAAGGCGATGCCGTCGATCACGCCGATGATCTCGCCGATCTGGCGGCTCGAGGCCGTGATGTCGGTCATCGTGGCCACGACACGGGCCACCGCCTCGCCACCCGCAGCCGCGGCACCGCTGGCCGCCGTGGCCAGGGCCGCCGCCTTCTGTGCCGTGTCGGCGTTGTGGGCCACCGTGCCCGTCAGCTGCTCCATCGACGCGGCCGTCTGCTGCAGGTTGCTGGCCTGCTCCTCGGTGCGCTGGCTCAGGTCCAGGTTGCCCGTGGCGATCTGGCCCGACGCGGTGGCGATGCTGTCGCTGCTGGTGCGCACCTGTCCAACCAGACGGCGCAGCGCCTGTTGCAT
>JAJUHM010000429.1 GCA_029279925.1 Aquabacterium olei | reverse complement strand
GCCCTGGGCGGGATCGGTGAAGCGCACAAGTTGGTCGGACGTGGTCAGTCCGATGAACTCGACTGCGGCCTGCGCGTGGCCGGCAGCCAGTGTCAGCGCCGTGATACCCAGAATCGGGATGCGTCGGGTCAGAGAGATCATGAGGGCCTCCGTAGGGATGTAAGGCCGGCGACATGCCAGCCCTGTGCTCTACGGTGCGCCCCCTGACGACGGATGCACCCACCCCTTCAAATAAGGGGGCACCCGATGGCGCCTGGGCGTTCAGGCCTTGGGGGCGCCCTGCCCGACCTCGGTGGCGGCGCGATAGGCATGCCATGACGCGTGCCCCAGCACCGGCCCGGCCACCAGCAAGCCGAGAAAACCGGGCAGCATGGCCAGCACCACCACCCCTGTGATCAGCGCCCCCCACCACAGCATGACGCCCATCTGCGTCGTGAACAGCCGCATGCTGGCCAGCCCGGCCGAGATGGCGTCCACCGAGCGGTGCAGCATCATGGGCATGCTGATCACGCTGACAGCGTAGATCAGGCCCGCGAAGATGCCGCCCACGGCCACATACGTGACCAGGAAGGGCAGGTTGTCGACGGTGAGCAGGCTGGTGAGGGAGCCATCGAACTCGGCCATGCCATCGAAGCTGACCGCGAACACGATCATGGCGGCGCGACCCCACAGCATTTCGAGCACCAGCAGGACCGTCGCAAAAATCGCGAGCTGCCCCTTGTTGTGCCGCCATGCTGTCAGGCTGTCCCGGAAGCCGGGGTGCGCGCCCTCGTCCATGCGCTGGCTGGCCCGATAGAGTCCCAGGCACAGAAACGGCCCCATCAGCAGAAAGCCCGCAGACAGCGCCAGCGTGTAAGCCGGTGCGTACTGGAACACCGCCAGCAGGCCCCACCCCATGAGCACGAAGCACGCGCCATAGAAGAGCCCGATGGCGGGCGCCCGGCAGAAATCGCGCCACCCCAGGGCCAGCCATTGGAGGGGCTGGGACCAGCTGAGGGTGTTGAGCGGCATGTCCAGCACACTGGGCTCGGCAGACGCCGCAGGCGTTGCGGGCCCGGGCAGGACCTGGACAGACTCGGAGGCCGGCGCTTCGGGCAGAGACCGCTGCGCGCCCTCCACCACCGGCTCCGGCGCGCTCGGTGCCATGGAGGCCGGTGCGGAACGGTGCAGACTGCCCTCCGGCCAATGATGCAGCCGCCTGATCTGCAGGGGCTTGCGGCGGTGCGTGCGGCGACGCGAGACCAGTGCGTGGTGCGACAGTCGGCCAACCATTCCCATGCGTGCTCCTTGCATGACGGACACCGTCTCAAGGTACGCCCGGGAGGCCCGGCTGGCATCGGGATAAATGCGGAGCCCCAGCGCGGGGCCCACTTCATCCCAGGGTCAAGGCCGCGTCAGCTGCGGCGCACGCGGCGCACTTCATCCAGGATCAGCAGCGCCGCCCCGGCGGTGATGGCGCAGTCGGCCACGTTGAAGGCCGGAAAGTGCCCGCCCGGGAACATCGGCGCCAGGAAGCGCCAGTGGAAGTCCAGGAAATCGACCACATAGCCATGCACCAGGCGGTCGATCACGTTGCCGATGGCCCCGCCCAGGATCAGCGTGAGCGCCCACGAAAACAGGCGCTGCCCGCCATGCTGCTTGAGCATGTAGATGATGAAGCCGGTGGCCACGGCGCCCAGCCCGACGAAGAACCAGCGCTGCCACCCCCCGTCGTTGGACAGGAAAGAGAACGCCGCCCCGGTGTTGTGAGCGCGGACGATGTTGAAGAAGGACCAGACCTCGCGGCTTTCACCGTGCTGCAGCCAGCCGACGATGAGCACCTTGGTGAACTGGTCGAGCAGGATGACGATGAAGGCGATGCCCAGCCAGGGCAGCAGGCCCTGGCGGGAAGCCGCCTTCGGGGCGGACTTGCGCGCGGCCATCAGGCGTGCGCGCGGGCTTCACCCGCTCCGTGCAGGTTGGTGTCGCAGCGACCGCAGATCGTCGGGTGCTCGGGGTTGGTGCCCACGTCGTCGCGGTAGTGCCAGCAGCGCTCGCACTTCACGGCCTTGGACGGGTTCACCTCGATCTGCGTGCTGTGGCCTTCGGCCAGCTCGACGCTGGAGACGATGAGCACGAACTTCAGGTCGTCGCCCAGGCTGCGCAGGTCGGCCAGCAGGCGGGCGCCCTGCTCGTCCTGCGTGCCGATGGTGACGAACAGGTTGGCCTGCAGCGAGGCGCCCACCTCACCGCGGGTGCGCACGTCTTCGATGCGGCGGTTCACCTCTTCCCGGAAGGCGCGGATGCGGGCCCACTTGCCCAGCAGCTCGGTGTCCTTGTCGGCCTCGTGGAAGTCCCAGTAGGTTTCGGTGAAGATGGTCTCGCCGCCGTCGAACACCTTCCACGCCTCTTCGGCCGTGAAGCTCAGGAACGGCGCCATCCAGCGCAGCATGCCGTGCGTGATGTGCCACAGCGCGGTCTGCGCGGCGCGGCGGGCGTGGCTCTTGGCCGCGCTGGTGTACAGGCGGTCCTTGAGGACGTCGAGGTAGAACGCGCCCAGGTCTTCCGAGCAGTAGACCTGCAGTTTGGCGACCACGGGGTGGAACTCGTAGCGCTCGTAGTGCGCGAGGATGTCTTCCTGCAGCTGCGAGGCACGGGCCAGCGCGTAGCGGTCGATCTCGAGCAGCTCGTTGAGCGGCACGGCGTCCGTCTTCGGGTCGAAGTCGGAGGTGTTGGCCAGCAGGAAGCGCAGCGTGTTGCGGATGCGGCGGTAACCGTCGACCACGCGGGCCAGGATCTTGTCGTCGATGCCCAGGTCGCCCGAGTAGTCGGTCGAGGCCGTCCACAGGCGGATGATCTCGGCGCCCATCTTGTTGGAGACCTCTTGCGGCGCCACGACGTTGCCGACCGACTTCGACATCTTGCGGCCCTGGCCGTCGACGGTGAAGCCGTGGGTCAGCAGGCCCTTGTACGGGGCGCGGCCGTAGATGGCGCAGGCGGCCAGCAGCGAGCTGTGGAACCAGCCGCGGTGCTGGTCGTGGCCTTCCAGGTACAGGTCGGCCTCGGGGCCTTCGTGGTGGCCGGCGTTGGGGTGGCTGCCGTTCTGCGCGTTGAGCACGTGGAAGAAGGTGGTGCCCGAGTCGAACCACACGTCCAGGATGTCGGTGGACTTGCTGTATTCGGCGGCTTGGTCACCCAGCCACTCGGCCGGGTCCAGCTTGGCCCAGGCCTCGACACCGCCCT
>JAJUHM010000428.1 GCA_029279925.1 Aquabacterium olei | reverse complement strand
GGGCTGACTTCCAGATGCACCGCGCGGCGATCGACTTCGTCACGTCGGGACGACAGCAATCCGCGGCCCACCAGCGCACGCACGAGGTTGCTGGTGGTGGACTGGTGGATGTCCATTTTCAGCGCGAGTTCTCCGACGCCGATGCCGGGATGCCCCGCCACCACGCTGAGGGCCCACAGTTGCGCCCCGCCCACACCCGCCTGTCGTTCGACGTGCTGGAAGTGGGTCTTCACCGCGTTGAAAACCACCCGGAACTGCCTCAGCACGACGGCGGCCTCCGGCTTCAGGGAAACAGGAGCGGTCGGCGACGCCATTGGGGCGGCTGGCTGGGTATTGAGGTCTGACACAGGCTGGTCCATGAAAAGTCGCTACCCCGCTGTGCCACCATGGCTGCCCGACGAGGCCCGGGATGAATTATCCGACTGGCGCCGGTGGGCCGCGCGCACGGTCATCATGGTCTTCGCCGTGCTGGCCGGTCTGGGGGTGATCGCACTCACCTGGCTGAGTGAGCTGGCCTTGACCACGTTCAGGACCCTGCACGCCACCTGGCCCTGGCTCCCATTGCTCTGGACCCCCACGCTCACGGCAGGCATCGTCTGGCTGAGCCGCCGGTTTGCGCCGGGCGCGGCGGGCTCGGGGATTCCACAGGTTCTGGCGGCGCAAGACCCCGCTGTCCCGGCGGCGGCGCGGGGCCTGTATGTGTCCTTGCGCCTGGCGCTGGCCAAGGTGCTGCTCACCGCGGGAGGGCTTCTGGCCGGCCTGTCCATCGGCCGCGAAGGGCCCTCGGTGCAGGTGGCCGCCGGCATCATGCACCACGCGCGACGCTGGTTGCCACAGCGCAGCGCCTTCAACGAACGGGGACTGCTGGTGGCCGGTGGCGCCGCCGGGATCGCGGCCGCGTTCAACACCCCGCTGGGCGGCGTGATGTTCGCCATCGAGCAGTTGTCGCGTCGGGCCGAAGACCGGGCCAGTGGCTTGCTGATCGCGGCCATCGTCCTGGCCGGTCTGCTGGCTGTGTCCATCCACGGCAGCGGCGCCTACTTCGGACGCATCGACGCCAGCCCGCTGTCGACCGCCGCCTGGGGCGCAGGGCTGCTCATCGCCCTGTCATGCGGCGTGCTCGGGGGCCTCTTCGCCCGTTTGCTCATCCGCTCCATGCAGGGCGGCCCTGACCGCTTCAGCCAATGGCGCGCGCGCTACCCGGTCCGCTTTGCGGCCGGCTGTGGTCTGGTGGTGGCCGTCATCGGGCTGCTCACGCATGGCGCCACGTTCGGCAGCGGCTACGCCCCCACGCGAGCCTTGCTGGAGGGGCAGGAGGCGAGTCACGGCCTGCACGCCTTGCTCCGGCTGATCGTGACCTGGCTGTCCGCCTGGAGCGGAGTCCCGGGCGGCATCTTCGCCCCGTGCCTGGCGATCGGGGCCGGCATCGGGCACGACGTGGCGACCTGGACGCAACAGCCCCACCCGACCTTGATCGCGCTCGGCATGGCGGGCTTCCTCGCTGCGGCCACGCAGAATCCCTTCACGGCATTCATCATCGTCATGGAGATGGTGGAAGGCCACGCCATGGTGCTGAGCCTCATGGGATGCGCCATGCTGTCGAGCGGCGTCTCCCGCCTCATCAGCCCGCCGCTGTACGTCGCCTTGGCGGAGCTTCAACTGGCGCGCCTGCCCGCGCCTCCTGCATCGGCGCCCTCGCCCTCGCCTCCACCCCCGCGGTGAGCGCCCTCATCGGACTTCCCCGCACGCAAATACATTTGCACGAATGTATTATCCGGGCCTCACATTCGGATTGCATGCGAGAAAAGGAGAAGGACGATGATCAGAATCGGGCTCATCGGATACGGCAAGGCGGGTGCGGCGGTGGCGCAGGTGTTGCTGCAAGACCCCCGCTTCGAACTGCGCTGGATCGCAAGGCGCCGAGTCGGCATCGACGCGCCTCCCGTCGGCGTGCCGATCCTGTCACTCGAGCAGGCCCTGTCTCCCGACTGGCTGGGGCGCCACCCCGTGGACGGCGTGATCGACTTCTCGTCGCGCGAGAGCCTGCTGCAATACGGACCGACCGCGCGTGTACAGGGCTGGACAGTGGTGAGCGCCATCTCGGCCTACCGCGACACGGATCTGGCGTACGCGCGCGAACTCGGGCGGCACATCCGCATCCTGTGCTCGCCGAACATCACGATCGGCATCAACTTCATGATGGTGGCGGCCGACCTGCTGCGACGGGTTGCGCCGCACGCCGATGTCGAGATCCTGGAGCAGCACTTCCGAGACAAGCCGGAGGTGTCCGGCACCGCGCGAAAGCTGGCCGAGCGGCTTGACCTCGACGAAGACCGCATCACTTCGCTGAGGCTGGGCGGCATCGTCGGACACCACGAAGTGATCTTCGGCTTTCCCTATCAGACCGTCCGGATCGTGCACGACGCGATCCGCCGGGAGGCTTTCGGAACCGGCGCCGCCTTCGCGATGGGCGAACTGGTGCACCGGCCGGCCGGCTTCCACACCTTCGAGGACCTCTTGCTGGACCGGCTGCGGGAAGGCCTGGTCGCACCCACCATGACAAAGGGGCCCGCAGGCCCCCGTTCGGTCACCACCCCCCGGCCGGATGCCGGGGCAGCGCTCAGCGTTGAAGCTGGGTGATGTCGCGCACCGCGCCGGTGTCGGCCGACGTGGTGAGCAGCGCGTAGGCTTGCAAGGCGGCGGACACCACGCGCTGCCGATTGGCAGGCTTCCAGGCTTGCGCCCCCTTGGCCTCCATCGCCGTGCGGCGGGCAGCCAGTGCCTCGTCGCTGATCGCGAGGTGGATGCGGCGGTTCGGGATGTCGATCTCGATCTTGTCGCCGTTCTCGACCAGTGCGATGGCACCGCCCATCGCCGCTTCGGGGGAGGCGTGGCCGATGGACAGGCCCGACGTACCGCCCGAGAAGCGCCCATCGGTCAGCAAGGCGCACGCCTTGCCAAGCCCACGGCTCTTCAGGTACGACGTCGGGTAGAGCATTTCCTGCATGCCCGGACCGCCCTTCGGGCCTTCGTAGCGGATGATGTCGGACCCCCCGCCCCTTCTCAAGGCCAGCGGACCTCCGGCGGCAGCGACATCAGTATGGCCTCGGTGTTGCCGCCCGTCTTCAGGCCGAAGGTCGTACCGCGGTCGTAGATCAGGTTGAACTCGACGGACCTCCCCCGGCGCACGAGCTGGTGCTCGCGCTGGGCCTCGGTCCAGGGC
>JAJUHM010000427.1 GCA_029279925.1 Aquabacterium olei | reverse complement strand
GGCACCGACAAGCGCGACAGCCGGGCCACGAGCCGGCCCGCCCGGATGGCACTGCTGCGGGAGCTGGCATCGCCGAACCACTCCAGCAGCCCCGCAGCCTGGCGGGACGCGATCTGGGCTCGCCACAGGCCGGGCTCCGGGTGCGTGAGGGTGGCCTGGAGGTCGCGCAGCGTGCGCCCCTGCCAGCTGAGGGCACCCGCGCGCAGTGCCAGCACGTCGGGCAGGTAGTCGTCCAGCGCGCTGTCATCCCGGGTCGGGGGCGCTCCGGCCAACGGTGACCAGGGCGGCGGCTGGCCAACCCCCGAGGGCTGCGCGCCCGGCTCGGTGTCCGCCCAGGCCGCCTGCCAGGCATCGACATCGAGCGCACCCAGCTGCGCCTGCGCGGTGATGCCCTTCGTCGGCAGGCCCGGCAACGGCATCTGGGCGGCCCCCGGTTGCTGCAGGCTCATCACGCCCCGTCGGACCATGGCACGGGCCCCGGACACATCGCGGCGCAGGTCGACGTGCAAGGAGGGCGCGCCGCCTGCAAGCGGCACCGCCCCCCCGATGTCCACCGTGATCGCGTCCGACAGGGCCGCCGGGTCGTCGGCCCGGTGCACCACACGCAGTGGCCAGACGGCAGCCGCCGGCTTCTGCAAGGGCGCGGGAAGGTCCAGCGCCAGCCCCTGCAGCCCCGAGGTCACGATGACCTCCGGCTGCCCACGCCCAGGCCCGGCATCCGGCACGGTGACCGTCACCGCCACGGGCGTCTCGCCATGCGCGCGTTGTCCCAGGCGCTGCAGGGCCGGCCATTCCGCAGCCCGCCGCAAGGCCTCGCCGGAAAGCTGGCCGCGGGCCTGGATGCGGGTGCGCCCGGCCTCGTCGACCCCGCCTTCCACGGCAAACGGCTGTCCCCAGAGGTGGGTGTCCGCCTGGATCTGCAGGGTCTGTTCGCTGAATGCGATGCGGCCCTTCAGCGCATGAAAGGTCGGCAGCCCTGGCATCAACCGCAGGCTGGCGGCGTCGCGCTCGGTCAACTGAACCTCGCCCTGGACCCGGGTGTCGACCGTGCGGTTCAGCGGGATGTCGAGCGACAGCCGCATCGCCCCACGCCCGGCCGCCTGGGAGCGGGCCATCACGTCGCCGGTCCACGCACCAACGGGCGACGCGGACAGGAAGCGCAGCATGTCGTCGAGGGGCCCGTCGCCGCGCCCCTGGATCACCAGGTGCGGGTCGTCCGCACCCAGGTCGTCGATGCGGCCCTGCACCTCGTGCAGCCGGAAACCGCCTGAACCCAGGGCGCCCAGGCGGCCGCGCGCCCCGCGGATCAGCAGGCGCTGCCCCTCGAAGCGCAACTCGCCGTCCAGGGCCGTGAAGGCGGGCCAGGACCCGGCATCCAGGTAGGCCGGAACGTAATCCAGATGCAGCTGCCGGACCGGCACCGTCACCCGGAAGCGCCCGCCCTGATCGTCTTTGAATGGGAAGTCGCTCAGACTGCCGCGTACATCGAAGGTCACCCGCTCGCCCGTACCCTGCTTGAGTGCGTGCTGAACGTAATCGCGTGCGTCTTTCGGAATGTCGAGCGGCAGATAGCGCCACACGCGGTCGGCACGGGCCTGTTGCAACTCGCCACTCAGTTGCAGACGCCCCGGGAGCCGCGCCTGGCCCTCCCCCGTCTGCCAGCGTCCCTGCAGGCGCCCGCGGGCATCGGCGTTGGCGAACTCGGCGTTCTGGACGGACACCGACACTGCCTGCGGTTTGTCCTTCGAACCGGGCTCGATCTGCCAGCTCACCCGGGTCTTGAGCGAGTCCAGCGGCACGCGCGGCTCCTGGAACACACCGGGGAAGGCCGCCCATCCATCGCGAAGACGGAGTTCGGCCTGCCCACCCTGCTCGGTGGCCGACACACTGACGTCGGCCCCGCCCAGGCCGGGCAGGCCGGCGGCTTCATCGGACTGCCAACCCAGACCTTGCACCTGACCGGCCAGCGTGTAGCGCCGCGGCGCATCGGGCCGGCCCTCCCATTGCCACCGCGCGTTCGTCACCACCCCTTGCGGCGACAGGTCCGCGAGGGCGCGCCGCACGCCCGCCGACAAAGGCAGTCGGTCCGCGAGCCGGGCCAGCAGGGCGAGATCGAGCCGGTCTGCCCGGGCCTCTCCCCCCTGAGTCAGGGCCCATGCCTGTTCGATGAGCGGAGGCGAAACGGGTGAACCAGCCTGGGCCGACGCAGGCCACTCGGCGTGGCGCCAGACCAGGGCAGCACTGCTGCGCGGCCAGTCCAGGCCGTCGTCGAGCTGAAAAGCCAGGTCGTTCCAGGCCAGGCGCGTTTCATGTGCCGTGCGGGTCAGTGCCACCTGTCCCTTCCAGCGTCGGAAGGACAGCGGCGCAAGATCAGGCGCAAGCTGGACGCTCACGGAGGCCAGATCGGCATCCAGCGTCCCGCCCTGCCAGCGCCCGCGGTCGATGTCCAACGTCGCCTGCACCCGTCCTTGGCCGCCGTGCACGGTCAAAGGCAGGGACACGTGTTGCCGCAACGTCTGCACATCGACGCGAGGCAGGGAGGCCGCGAGCTCGCCGCGCCAACTCATCAGGTCACCAGCCCGGGTGGTGTGCAGGGCAGCAGGAGGCCACCAGCCAGCCTGAGGCTGGCTTCCTGCCCCACCGCTGGCCCACAGGGGCTGCTGGAAGCGCCCGCGCACCGTCATCCGCTCACCGAAGGCGGGGGGCGGGGTGGCCTGGACCTGCCAGTCGTGCACCCGGCGCCCGAGGCCCAGGCGGTTCGTCAGACGGAGCGTCACGTCATGCAGCGCCAGTGGCTCGCCGCCTCGCTGCTCGTCGTGCCACGACACCGTCCCGCGCCGGATCTCGATGCGCGACTGGCTCATCACCCAGTCGAGCATCGCCCCGTCCTCCGAGGACGACGGTGCCCGGTCCAGTGGCAAGCCGGCCACCGACCAACGTCCCTGCAGATCCCGTCGCACCGCCAGCTCGGGCGCCTCCAGGGTGAGCCGACCCAGCACGAGCTGCCGCTGCCACAGGGACATCGGTGACAGGGTCAGGGGCGACACGCGGGCGTTCACCTCGGCCAGGCGCAAGCCGACGCGCCCCTGCGCATCGAGCAGCCGCACATCGTGCAGAGACAGCACGGGCCACAGCCCCTGCGCCCGCCCCGTCAGCCGACCGATCTCCACCGGCACCCCCAGCGCGCGTGTGGCTTGTTCCGCCAAGTCCGCGCGCCAGAGGTCCACACGCGGCAGAATCAGCCACAGGATG
>JAJUHM010000426.1 GCA_029279925.1 Aquabacterium olei | reverse complement strand
GATCAGCGAGAGGTTGCTGTCGACCGTGGGCAGGTCACCGCGCTTGAGGAACTCGGCCGAGTTGCCGGACAGCGTGCGGATGGCGCCAATGGGTTGCGCCAGCTCGTGCGTGATGCCGGCCGACATCTGGCCCACCACCGCCAGCTTGGCCGCCTGCACCAGCTCGTCCTGGGCTTCACGCAGGTTCTGCTCGGTCTGGATGCGTTCGGCCACCTCGCGGCGCAGGCGCTCGTTGGTCTGGGCCAGGGCGCTGGTGCGCCGGGCCACCTTGGCTTCGAGCTGGGCATTGGCCCGCTCCAGCATGTGCCGTGCCGCCAGCTTGTGCCGAACCAGGCGCTGGCGCTGCGCGATGGCGAGCCACAGCAGGCCCACGAAGCCGGCCGCCACCGCAGAGAGCAGACCCACGGTGAAGGCCTGGCTGCGCACCGGATCCACATCGGTGAACACCCACAGATGCCAGTGCATCTTGGGCAGCGACTTGGCCTGGGCGAGCACGGTGCGGCCATGTCCGGCCCCCAGGCTCTGCCCTTGCACCAGCACGCCGTCGGCGGCATCCGGGCTGCTGGCGGCCTGCAGCGACTCGCTGGCGGCAAACCGGCGCGGACGGGTGTTGAGGTAGAGCTGCCGGATCTGGAAGTCCACCACCCGGTCCAGTCCCTGGTCGCCAACGCTCTGGTAGAGCCACTCGGGGCGCGACGACAGGATGATGACCTGGTTGTCGTCGGTGATGAAGGCGGGCACGCCCAGCATCGACCAGGCCTCGGCCACGGGGGCCAGCGAGATCTTGATCACCGCCACGCCGATCACCCGGCCCTGATCCCGGATGGGGTTGGCCAGGTAATAGCCTGGCTGCTTGCTGGTGTGGCCGATGGCGAAGTGGCGCCCCACCTGCCCCGACAGCGCTTCGATGAAATAGGGGCGGAAGGACAGGTCTTCGCCGACAAAGCTGAGGGCCTCGCCGGCGTTGCTGGAGGCGACCACATAGCCGCGCTCGTTGATCACGTACACCGCCATGCTGCCCAGTTGCGCATTGAGCTTGCGCAGAAAGCCATTGACGGCATCGGCCGAAGCCGGGCCGCTGCGGGGTTGAAGCAGCGCCACCACGTCGCGGTTGAGCTGGATGGTGGCCGGCACGTGTTCGAGCCGGTTGAGCATGCCTTCCAGCGCCGAGGCAAACAGGTCCAGCCGGTGGTTGGCGTTGGTCCGCACGCCGGCCACGCCCTGGTTCCACGATGCGCGGTAGCTCACCATGCCCACGCCCAGGATGACGAGCACCGCCACGGCCCCGATCAGCAGCCGCCGCCCGCGCGAGAGCACTTCGTGCGGCGAAAAGCGCTCCATCGCCGTCCTGCTGGACGGCGGTGACGGCGCGGGGTCTTCAGGCGAGGTGGCCGGGGCCAGGGACATGGGAAGGGATCAGGGATAGAGCCCGCGCAGCGCCCGGGCCTCGAGCACCCGCGAGCAGGCGGTGATGAAGGTGGCCGTGCGGAGGTTGACCTGCTTGTCCTGGGCGCTGCGCCAGATGCTGTCGAAGGCTTCGGACAGCACGCGGTCCAGGCGCGCATGGATGTCCTGCTCCGTCCAGAAGAAGCTGGTCGCGTTCTGAACCCATTCGAAGTAGCTCACGGTCACCCCACCGGCGTTGGCCAGCACGTCGGGCAGCACGGTGCAGCCCTGATCATGAAGGATATCCTCGGCCTCGGGTGTTGTGGGGCCGTTGGCCCCTTCGACGATGAGCCGGGCCCGGATCCGTGTGGCGTTGTCACGGGTGATCTGGCCTTCGAGCGCTGCGGGCACCATCACGTCGCAATCCACAGCCCAGAACTGGTCGGAGGGGATGAGTTCGGCGTGAGGGAAGTCCGTCCATGCACCGCCGTCCACCGTGAGGTGACGGATCAGCGCGTGCGGGTCGATGCCGGCTTCGTTGAACAGCGTGCCGTGGATGTCCTGGATCGCGACGATGCGGGCGCCTTCATCATGGAACACGCGTGCGGACGCATTGCCCACATTGCCGAAGCCCTGGATGGCCACCCGCGCGTCCTTCATCTCACGTTGCAGGCGTTTCATGGCTTCACGCGCCACGACGAAGCAGCCGCGCCCCGTGGCATCGCGCCGGCCCAGGCTGCCGCCCATGCTGATGGGCTTGCCGGTGACGACGCCGGTGTGGGTGGTCCCGTGGTTGATGGCAAAGGTGTCCATCATCCAGGCCATCACCTGGTCGTTGGTGCCGACATCGGGCGCGGGGATGTCCCGATCAGGGCCGATCAGGTCGCCCAGTTCGCTGGTGTAGCGCCGGGTCAGCCGCTCCAGCTCGCTGCGGCTCAGTTGGGCCGGGTCCACCCGCACGCCGCCTTTGGCGCCGCCATAGGGCAGGTTGACGGCGGCGTTCTTGATGGTCATCCAGCCCGCGAGCGCCATCACTTCCGACAGGTTCACCGCGTGGTGGAAGCGCACGCCGCCCTTGCCCGGGCCACGCGACAGGTTGTGGTGCACCCGAAAGCCCTCGAAGTGCTCGATGCGGCCGTCGTCCATGCGCACCGGCACGTCCACCACCAGCGTGCGCTTGGGACGCCGCAGCGTGTCGGTCCAGCGCGCCAGGTCGCCCAGGTGGGGCTCGACGCGGTCGAGTTGCTCCAGAAACATGGCCCAGGGGCCGGGTTCCGCGCCGTTCAGGTAGGACGGCAGGCGGGTGCTGCGGCTGGCAGGGGTGGCGCCAGCGTGGAGAGCGGTGTCAGGGTGTTTCATCGCGGGTTCCTCAGCGTGGTTGGGGGGATCTGGAAAGATGCACAGGCATGGCTCCGCCCCCCCACCGGCGCCGAGGCCGGTTGCTGAGAGCAGCGTCCGGGCCCGGCGATCGCGGTCAGTGGTGCAGGATGCGCGCGAGGAACTGCTGCGCGCGTTCCGACTGCGGCCGGTCGAAGAAGTCCGCCTTGCTGCGGTCTTCGACGATGCGCCCTGCGTCCATGAAGATCACGCGGTCGGCCACGCGGCGGGCAAAGCCCATCTCGTGGGTCACGCACATCATGGTCATGCCTTCCTGGGCCAGTTCGGTCATCACGTCCAGCACTTCGCCCACCATCTCGGGGTCGAGTGCGGAAGTGGGCTCGTCGAACAGCATCACCACCGGGTCCATGCACAGCGCGCGCGCAATCGCCACGCGCTGCTGCTGGCCGCCCGACAGCTGGCCGGGTCGCTTGTGCGCATGCGCCTTCAGGCCGACGCGATCGAGCAGGGCCAGGCCCTTGGTGTTGGCCTCGTCCT
>JAJUHM010000425.1 GCA_029279925.1 Aquabacterium olei | reverse complement strand
GCGCCAGCAGCCGATCCACCAACGATTGCAGGCGGTCGGCCTCGTGCACGATGACTTCGGTGTACTCGACCAGGTCATCGCGCTCGGCCAGCTCCATCTGCAACAACTGGGCGGCACCGCGAATGCCCCCCAGAGGGTTCTTGATCTCGTGCGCCAGATTGCGGATCAGCTCCTTGTTCGCCTGGGCTTGCTCCAACAGGCGTTCTTCGCGCTCCTGGCGGGTCTGTTGCTCCAGCGGCAGCATCTCGACGACGCGGTGGTCGGGCCACTCGGTGGACGCCAGCACCAGGTGCACCGGCAAGGGCTCGCGCAGCAGACGCTTGAGGTGGGTGTCGTAGCGGATGACGGCGTATTCGTGCCCGCGCGCGCCATCCAGCGCGCTTTGCAGCAGTTCCGGCTGGGTCACCCACTCGGTCAGCGACACGTCGGCCAGATTGCGGCGCGACAGGCCAATCGCATCCTCCAGCGCATGGTTGGCGTAGCGCACACGGCCCCGATCGTCCACCACCGCCACCAGGGTGGCCAGCAGATCCAAGGCCGCAAAGCGCTTGTCGGCACTGACCGACCGCGATCGACGCGCTGCTTCCATCGGGGTGTCAGCGGCCACCGTCCAGGCGACCGATCTCGCGGCGGATCGCCGCCACGTCGGCCTCGGCCCGCTCGACCCGGGTGCGCAGCTCCTCCACCCGCGCCGTGTAGCGCGGGGAGTCGGTGCGCTCGTTCGCCAGCCGCGGCGGTTTGCCCTCGGCGTAATCGGCGCGGGCCTGGGCCAAACGCTCCTCGGCCCGGCGCAGCTCCTGCTCCAGAATGCGGCGTGCCTCGGCGTCGCGCTGGCGCTGCTGATCCGGCTCCACCCGCTCGGCAGCCGAGCGCGCGCCATTCGGCGCGGCAGCCGATGCCGCCCCGCCCGCTCCACCCGCACTGGCTGGCGCCCCCGCCGCCCCGCCGGCGGGGCGGGTGCCTTCGACGATGGTGAGGTTGCCGCCCTGCACTTCACGGCAGCCGCGCCCCGCGGGGTTGGGGCCGGGGTTGTTGGTGTACTCGTTGCCACAGCGCCAGATGGCACCGCCTTGCGCCCAGGCCGCCCCGGCCGTGCACCACACGGCGGCCGCCCATGCAGCGGCCGCTCCCGCCTTGCCCCATCGCCGAATGTTTTGCTGCAACGACATGCCAACCCTGATCCAAGGAATGCGACTCGACACAGTATCGTTCAAAACGGCTGGGGGCGGCACACGGCCGCCCCCAGGGTGATTCAGCAAGCCGCCTGCCGTGGGCGGCCCATCCGCATCACAGGCTGAAGTACATGTCGTACTCGGTCGGCGTGACCTCGACGCGGGCGCGGGTGACTTCCTGCATCTTCAGCTCGATGTACGCGTCGATCATCGAGTCGGTGAAGACGCCGCCCTTGGTCAGGAAGGCGCGGTCCTTGTCCAGGTAGTCCAGCGCCTGATCCAGGCTGTGGCAGACGGTCGGCACCAGCTTGTCCTCCTCCGGCGGCAGGTGATAGAGGTCCTTGGTGGCCGCCTCGCCCGGGTGGATCTTGTTCTCCACGCCGTCCAGACCGGCCATCAGCAGCGCGGCGAAGCACAGGTACGGATTGGCCATCGGGTCCGGGAAGCGGGCCTCGACGCGGCGCGCCTTCGGGTTGGCCACGTACGGGATGCGGATGGACGCCGAGCGGTTCTTGGCCGAGTAGGCGAGCTTGACCGGCGCCTCGAAGTGCGGCACCAGGCGCTTGTAGCTGTTGGTGGTCGGGTTGGTGATGGCGTTGAGCGCGCGGGCGTGCTTGATGATGCCGCCGATGTAGTACAGCGCGAAGTCGCTCAGGCCCGCGTAGCCGTCACCGGCGAACAGGTTCTTGCCGTCCTTCCAGACCGACTGGTGCACATGCATGCCGCTGCCGTTGTCGCCGTGGTAGGGCTTGGGCATGAAGGTGGCCGTCTTGCCATAGCTGTTGGCCACGTTCCAGATGACGTACTTGAGCACCTGCGTCCAGTCGGCGCGCTCGACCAGCGTGCTGAACTTGGTGCCGATCTCGCACTGGCCGGCGCCGGCCACCTCGTGGTGGAACACCTCCACGGGAATGCCCAGCGACTCCAGGATCAGGACCATCTCGGCGCGCATGTCGTGCGTGCTGTCCACCGGCGGCACGGGGAAGTAGCCGCCCTTGGTGCGCGGACGGTGCCCGCGGTTGCCGTTGTCGAACTTGGTGCCGGTGTTCCAGGGGGCCTCGTACTCTTCGATTTCGTAGAAGCAGTTGCCCGGATTGGTGCTCCAGCGCACACCGTCGAACAGGAAAAATTCCGGCTCGGGGCCGAAGTAGGCGGTATCACCCAGGCCCGAGGCCTTCAGATAGGCTTCGGCGCGCTTGGCGATCGAGCGCGGATCACGGTCGTAGGCCTTGCCGTCGCTGGGCTCGATGACGTCGCACTGCAGGTAGAGCGTCGTCTCTTCGAAGAAGGGGTCGATGTTGGCCGTGTTGGGGTCCGGCATCAGCAGCATGTCGGACGCCTCGATGCCCTTCCAGCCGGCGATCGACGAGCCGTCGAACGCATGGCCCGACGTGAACTTGTCTTCGCCGAAGGCGGAAATCGGCACCGTCACGTGCTGTTCTTTGCCGCGGGTGTCGGTGAAGCGGAAGTCGACGAACTTGACGTCGTTCTCCTTCACCATGTTCATCACGTCGGCGACGGTCTTGGCCATCAGTGTGCTCCTAAGAGGTTCGGGTCGAGGGAAAGGACTGAAGTCGGGCAGTAGAAAGCAGGTTCCATGCCAGATTCGCACGGGGTGCACATCGCCCTGGGCGGACGCACATGCACCGTTTCAATGCATTTTGAACCATTATGGTGCATCGAATCATCGCACCAATTCGGGGCCCAGTCGCACGGGCATCGTACGCAAAGCGTCCCGCATGGCTTCGTATGCGGCCGCCGCGGCGGTGTCTGCGCCCTTGACCCCGAGTTCGATGTGCCGCCCCCACTCCGGGTGGTCGACGCTGGGCAGACTGAACACCTTGACCCCGGGATACTCGGCCTCGATGCGCTCCATCAGCGGGGTCAGGGTCGCCTCGATACCGCCAAACACGATGACCGAACGCTCGCGCTGCCGGGACTGCCCGAAATGGGCGCGGTAGTTGGTGTCGAGCACCCACTCGATCATCGGCCAGGCCATGACGGGAAAACCCGGCACGAAGTACACCGTCCCACCCCCGGGACCGTCGCACGCAAATCCCGGAATGCGGTTGTACGGGTTGGGAATGAGGCG
>JAJUHM010000424.1 GCA_029279925.1 Aquabacterium olei | reverse complement strand
AGGCAGAGGACGAGATGATCCGATTGGGCGCCCATCCGACCAGACTCGAGGACCTGGCCACATGACTCCATCCGCCGGCGTCTTGCTGACCGATCTGTACCAACTGACCATGGTGCAGGCCTACGTCGAGCAGGGCATGGTGGAGCAGGCGGTGTTCGAGTTCTTCGTCAGGCGCTTGCCGCCGCGCCGGAATTTTCTCCTCGCCGCCGGGCTCGAGCAGGTACTGGAATTCCTGGAGCATCTCCGCTTGACCGCCGATGAAATCGACTGGCTGGCCTCAACCGGCCGGTTCAGCCCGACCTGCCTGGACTATCTGCGCACCTTGCGTTTCACGGGCGACGTGCTGGCCATGCCGGAAGGCACCGTCTTCTTTCCGCACGAACCGATCCTGCGCGTGATCGCGCCGCTGCCGCTCGCCCAGCTCGTCGAGACGCGCGTGATGAACCTCCTCAACTTTCAATGCCTGATCGCCTCGAAGGCGGCCCGATCCATCCTGGCGGCTGGAGGGAAGCCGCTGATCGACTTCGGGCTGCGGCGCGCGCATGGAGCCGAGGCGGGGCTGTTCGCCGCGCGCGCCAGTTACCTCGCGGGCTTCGCGGGCAGCGCCACCGTGCTGGCCGGACGGCGGTACGGCATTCCGCTCTACGGCACGATGGCCCACTCCTTCGTCCAAGCGCACAAGGACGAAGTCGCGGCCTTCGAGCATTTTGCGCTGGCGCAACCGGACAATGTCGTGTTGTTGATCGACACCTACGACACGGAAGCGGCGGCCCACAAGGTGGTGAGGCTGGCTCAGGCGCTGAAGACCAAAGGGATCGCGGTGAAAGGCGTACGGCTCGACAGCGGCGACCTGGCCCAGCATGCGCGCAATGTTCGCAAGATTCTCGATGAAGGCGGCCTGCGCGAGGCGCGGATCCTCGCGAGCGGCAACCTCGATGAGTATCGGCTGCACGACCTGGTGGCGAGCGGCGCCCCGATCGACAGCTTTGCCGTGGGGACCGCCATGACGACGTCATCGGACGCCCCGTCGCTGGACTGCGCCTACAAGCTCCAAGAATATGCGGGACGGCCCTGCCGGAAGCGATCCGAAGGGAAGGCGACCTGGCCGGGCCGCAAGCAGGTGTATCGGCATGGTGATGGATCGGAGGGCCGGCTGGCCTACGATGTGGTGACGACGCTAGAGGACCGGCAGTATGGCCGCCCGCTGTTGCAGGAGGTGATGAAGCAAGGCAAGCGCGTTCTCCCGCCGCCGTCGCTCTCCGAGATTCGCGCGCGCGCCCAGCGGGAGCTGGCCTCCCTGCCCGATCCGCTCCGCAGCCTCGACGAAGCCCCGCCTTTCGACGTCCGCATCTCCCCGGCCCTGCAGGACCTAGCAAGAACTGTGGATGCCCGCGGGTAGGAGCTTGCACTGGGACTCATCACACATCCAATTCTTAAGTCAATTCTCCACCCGATCGAACAGCCCATTTGTTCTTGTATCTATTTACCTCGGATCCGCTCAAATTTAACCCTCAGTTCTCTCGCGATCACGGCAAACGCTGCATCTTGGTTTGGCCAACCTCCGCCTGACACAGGCCGATCATCACGCGGTAAGGCTTGCGTTTTGTAATCTCCTTGGTTGAATACACTGGTCCAGTCGCAAGGGCGCAAAATGATCGGAATCGGTAATGACTTGCCAGCTTTCCGTTGCTCAATCGCTCGCAAGAGTTCCTTCCGACAATACCGCGATTTCAGGAAAGATGCGCTCACCAGTAACAAGATGATGTCCGCTTCTCCTATTTCTCTGTTGATTTCCCCCTCCCAATCAGCGCCTGCTTCGATTTCGCGGTCGCCCCAGACCCGTATTAGGCGATCATCTTCTAAGGTGGACAAATGTTCTCTCAGTTTCAAATGCAGTTTTTCGTCTTTATGGCTATAGGAGACGAAAACCTTGAGCGGATCAGTCATTGCTTGCTCCTCGTCCGCAGGCCTCCCACTACTGGAATGAACTTGCACAGGAGCCGGCTTACCTGAACTTTCTCCTAATGCGAGGGAATGGACCGGCTGTGGGATTGGGTCCAGTGGCTCCAATTCAGCGCGCCACGCGCTCAAGTAGTCCTTAGACTCTTCGCCCCCGAGTGCAAGTCCATCCAGTACAGCCAACTGAAGAAAGCGATGCATAAAGAAAAGGTCCACACGTTTTAGATAATCCTCCGAGCTGGCTGCAGCAACAAGCTCGGAGTTTAGCTCCATCGCACCGTTAGGTTGCCCGAGTATGGCTACCGCCGCAGCAAGCTGGATACGCTCAAAAGGAGTGGCCGCCTCACGCTGCATAGTCCGAAAACGCTCTAACATGTCTCTGTCACCAATGTAAGCAACTGCGAGCGCAGCATTCAGCCGACAATAGTCGTCGTGCGAATCAAGCAACTTGGCAAGCTGCGGATGTCGTTGGCCCAGACGAGCAAGCGATACCACTGCCTCTGCTGATGTGGGATCATTCCCTTCCACAACTGCGTTTAATACTGCCAGTGCCCGGTTCTTGTTACTTGCTCGCCATGCAGCCTTGGCGATATAGGGCTGCCCCTCTTGCCTAGAGGAAGTGAAATGATCGATTAAGGCATCGGCACCAGATACTGTTTCACTCCGCTCCAGAGTATGAAGGAGTGAGATCCGCACGGATTGAACCGGTTCACGTTGAAGCCATTCCACCACTGGCCTTATGGTTCGCTGAAAACCCAGGCTCGCAAGAATTTGTGCACCGAAGTCACGAACGCGCCAGTGCCCATGTTGGGACCAACGGCTAAGAACCTCGTCAGCAACTTTCCCATGGCGCCATGTCAGGAATACGTCGTTGGCTTGTCCCCACAGCTCACTACCATGGATTGCCTCGTTAGAAACTCTCATATCAGGGTTCATACTTATCTCTGCAAGGTCGAGCCCTGGCCATTCGTGCGTGATGAGTTGCTCAATCGCCCAACTGTGATTTTCACCCGTTCTTGCAAAAGCGGCACAGGCGCCACGAAACGCAAACACGGCGAGCTTCTCCCACACGAAACGATTGTCAATTACCTTGTACCACAGGGTGCCGGCATTGCCCCCTGCGTAGCCCCACGCCATGAAGCGGCTCGATGCTGAGCTATAGTCGGAGATGGCTGATGACGTAAGTTGGGCCTCTAAAGCGCGAATTGCCTCTCGGTTTTCTCCGATTCCGGCGAAAAGATATGCCGCTGTATGGGCATCCCCGAACCGGTTCTGATTCTCCATCCTATCGATGAGCCTGATCGCCACCGTCTT
>JAJUHM010000423.1 GCA_029279925.1 Aquabacterium olei | reverse complement strand
CTTGATCAGGACCAAACGGCGCACGTCCTGACTTGAATACAGTCGATGACCGGACGGCGCCTGGCTGGGCCCCACCACGCGGTACCTGCGCTCCCACACGCGCAAGGTGGCCACCGGAATGTTCACCATTCGGGCGGCTGCGCTGCTGCGGTAGCGGGGCACGGCCGCGTCGTCCTGCCAGTGAAGGTCGTCGCTCATGCGGATGTCCTGTTGCTGCGTTTCAGATGACCTCATTTTGACAACATGGACCGGCTTTGACTCGTTCCGAAAGCGCCATAAGCTGACAGATACGGCCAATAAATAGAGTCAAACCGAGGTCGCAACCACCCCACCACCCCACACCGGAGTCAATCGCATGACCACCCGTCGCCAATTCATGTTCACCGTGATGCCAGCAGCTGCCACGCTGGCCGTCACCGCCACCGCCGTCCGAGCCGCCGACCGCGTCGATGAAAAAGACCCTGCGGCCGTGGCCCTGGGCTACAAGCACGACGCCACCAAGGTGGACGCCAAGAAGTACCCGACCTACAAGGCTGGTGCCGCGTGCGGCAACTGCCAGTTCTATCAAGGCAAGCCCGCCGACGCCTGGGCCGGCTGCCCGCTGCTGGCAGGCAAGCAGGTCAACGGCAAGGGCTGGTGCACCGGCTACGCCAAGAAGGCCTGATCCGCATCACCCATACCGCAGGCCGCGCAGGCGCGCGGCCTTTTTTCATGGCTGCGCGACCCCGTCCCGGGCTACCCAGCTGACCCACCAGGCTGGCAGGTCGGCCGCCGGCATCGGGCGTGCGAACAGATAGCCTTGCGCCTCGTCGCAGCCCAGTTGCTGCAGGCGCGCGCGCGTGGCCTCGTTCTCCACCCCTTCCGCCACGGTCTTCAGGCCCAGACTGGCCGCCAGCTGGATGATGGCCCGCACGATCGCCTCGTCGTCCGGGTCGCTGACCAGTTCGCTGACAAAGCTGCGGTCGATCTTGAGCCGGTCCACCGGAAAGCGCTTCAGGTAGGACAGGCTCGAGTAGCCGGTACCGAAGTCATCGACAGCCAGCTTCACCCCCATCTCGTGCAACGACAGCAGGCGCGCCCGCACCAGCTGGGGATCGTCCACCAGGGACGACTCGGTCAGCTCAAGCTCGAGGCGCTCGGCCTGCAGCCCGGCCTGGCGGAGCGCATCGGCCAGTTCCGACTCCAGGTCCCCTCGCTTGAACTGCAAGGCCGACAGGTTCACCGCCATCACCATGGGCGGCAGCCCGGCACGGTCCCAGGCAGCAGCCTGTCGGCAGGCCTCCTGGATCACCCAGTTGCCAATCGGCACGATGAGGCCGCTTTCCTCGGCCACGGGCACGAAGCGGTTGGGCGGCACGGTGCCCCACTCAGGGTGAACCCAGCGCAACAGCGCCTCGACCCCGACCACCCGGCCTGAACCCAGGTCGATCTGCGGCTGGTAATGCAGCACGAACTGCCCCGCCTCCAGGGCGGTACGCAGCCCCTGGCGGATCGTGAGCCGCTCGAGCGACTCCCGGTTCATGTTCTCGTCGAAGAAGCGATAGCCGTTGCGCCCTTCTTCCTTCGCGCGGTACATCGCCGTGTCGGCGCTGCGCAGCAAAGAATCGAAATCATGACCGTCGCTCGGCCACACCGCCACGCCGGCAGAGGCCGAGGTGGACAGGCAGACCCCATCCACGTCCATCGGCTCGCTCAGCGCCTCCAGCAGTTTGCCGACGATCACCCCAGCGGCCTCGATGTCGGGCAGGTCCTTGAGGATGAGGAGGAACTCGTCGCCGCCCTGGCGGGAGACCGTGTCGGCCTCACGGACGTTGGCCGTGAGCTTGCCGGCCACGGCCTGCAGCAGCGCGTCACCGCGTGCATGCCCCAGTGAGTCGTTGATGGTCTTGAAGTTGTCCAGGTCGATGAAAACGAGCGCCACCAGCGTATGGTGGCGTCGCGCATCGGCGATCGCCTGAAGCAGCCGGTCGCGCGCGAGAGCCCGGTTGGGCAGCTGGGTGAGGATGTCGTGATAGGCCAGGAATTCGACCCGGCGCTCGGCCTCGCGGCGGTCCTGCACCTCCACGCGCAGGCGGCGGTAAGGGTCGCGCACCGACGTCACGAAGATGGCGCGGAAGATGTACGCATAAGCGATGATCTTGTAGACGTGCCCCAGGAGACTGAACACCCCGTTGACGTTCGCATACAGGGTGAAGCACAACTCCGACAGGATGGTGATCAGGCAGGAAGCGCACAGGGCGCCGTAGCTGTAGGCCACCGACGACCGCGCCGTCGCCATGCGGGCATAGTAGAACCACGCTGCGGCCCCCGACAGCACGATCACCCCATATTCGGCGACGATCTTGAACGGGGTGAGCCCTTGCCCGGGGATGAAGGTCCGAGGCCAGAACTCGGGGTGAAGCAGGTTGACCCAGAACACCAGCGCCGTCAGCGCCAGGGCGCCGGTCAGCATCAACCGACGGCGAACAGCGCTGTGAACCGGGGGCCGTTCCCGCAGGGAGGCCATCAGCAGCGTCAGCGCGGCGGCATACCGCGCCGCGAGCCAGAAGTGGATGGCTTTTTCAGGATCGGCCGGCGTGACGAACACCGGCATGTCCTTGTAGGACAGCGTGTGACCCAAGTCGATGAGGCCGACCGCGAGAAACCCGCAGCCGATGAGCACGACGTTGCCGGGCTGCTCCTCGCTGCGCGCGAACCACGCCACCGAAAACAGCAGCAGCGCCACCACGATCGCACCGAACTCGGTGATCGTGTGCAAGGAAGCGGGGAAGAGCGCATCACTGCGCTGCAGCATCTGCCCGACGGGCCACAGCCACACGGCCAGCAGGACGCTGACCAGCACGATGAGCAAACGATAGGGAAGAATCCGGGACCGCGCCCGAGGCGCCAGGACACCGGACCCGGACTCGTTCGTCGGCACGGGGCCGCCAACAGCCGAACGCATCGCAATGGACCCCTCGCCGGTGTCGCGCGAGGGGGTAGAAGTTACGTCACATCCGACTTTAGCCTAAGCGTCGGTGCTGTGTGACGGGGATCAGGCCGGCTGTTGTGATCGGTCATACATCCCCGTCCTGTGCCATCGGCCATCAGGCCGTGGCTTCGAGCGGCGTGATCCCGGCAATCGCCCACTCGCGGCTTTCGTCCAGCGGACGGACCAGGTGCCACAGCTCGTCGAAGGGCTCGGCACCGGCGTTGACGTCCTCACGGATCAGGCCGTGGAAACGCACGCTGACCACCAGCTGGCCATCGTCACGCGCCGTGTCCACCACCTCGGCCTGCAGCT
>JAJUHM010000422.1 GCA_029279925.1 Aquabacterium olei | reverse complement strand
AGCACTTCTGCCGGGTGGCTCAGGTAATGACCCGGCTTGTAGAACAGCACATACCCGAGGCGCCCGCCCAGCACGACGCCCAGGACGCCGAAGAAAAGCAGGTCCTCCACCATCTGCCGGTTCCAACCCAGCGCAGCAAAGCCGGGGGACGACGCCCGGCGCAAAGCCAGGAGGTAAAACAAGGTAAATGCGACCAGGTAGGTCAGCCCGTACCAATGAACTTGCAGCGGGCCCAGACTCAGGGCGATCGGGTCAAATTGCGGGTGGATCAGCATGCGCGAACGATAACCGATCACGCCTGCCCGAATGTGGGGAGCCGCAAGCAGGATGCCAGCATACGCTGCTAGCATCGCGGCCATGAACCCGACCACCATTCAGCTTATTGGCGCCATCCTGTTTGGCCTGGCCCTGATTCACACCTTCTCGACCCGGTTCTTCGAGCACCTTGCCCACACCCGGCCAAACCATGCCGGACTGTGGCACTTCCTGGCGGAAGTCGAAGTCGTGTTCGGTTTCTGGGCCCTCGTCCTGATGGTCTTCATGTTCGCCGTGCTCGGCAAACAGGAAGCCACGGAGTACCTTGATACCCGCAACTTCACCGAACCGCTGTTCGTCTTCGCCATCATGGTCGCGGCCGCCAGTCGGCCCGTGATCCTGCTGGCGGGCCAGATCACCCGCCTGCTGACGCGTCTGATTCCGCTGCCGGGTGCGATGGCCTCGACCTTGGTGATCCTGTCGGCCGTGCCGCTGATGGGCTCGTTCATCACCGAGCCCGCCGCCATGACCCTGGCTGCCCTGCTGCTGCGCGACGGCGTCTACAAGCTCGGCATCTCGGAGCGCCTGAAGTACGGCATCCTGGGTGTGCTGTTCGTCAACGTGTCGATCGGCGGCACGCTGACGCCCTACGCCGCGCCGCCCGTGCTGATGGTCGCATCGGCCTGGGGCTGGGACCTGTCGTTCATGCTGACCCAGTTCGGCTGGAAGGCCGCGCTGGCAGTGGTGATCAACGCCCTGGCCCTGGTCTTCCTGTTCGCCCGCGAGTTCATCCAGCTGCGCCCCCCCGCACCGAAGCGCGAGGCCAACCCGCCCATCCTGGTCACGCTGATTCACCTGGCCTTCCTGGCTGGCATCGTCGTCTTCGCCCACCACCCTGCCGTGTTCATGGGCCTGTTCCTGTTCTTCCTCGGCTTCACCGCTGCCTATGAGCGTTATCAGTCGCCGCTGATCCTGCGCGAGGGGCTGCTGGTGGCCTTCTTCCTGGCCGGCCTCGTCGTGCTGGGGGGACAGCAGCAATGGTGGCTGGAGCCGCTGCTGCTGAGCATGAGCAGCGACGCCATCTTCTTCGGAGCCACCGCCCTGACCGCCATCACCGACAACGCGGCGCTCACCTACCTGGGATCGCTGGTGCCCGGACTGAGCGACGAGTTCAAGTACGCACTGGTCGCCGGTGCAGTGTGCGGGGGCGGCCTGACCATCATCGCCAACGCGCCCAACCCGGCCGGTGCGTCGATCCTGAAGGTCGGCTTCCACGAGCAGGCCATCAACGCCGTTGGCCTGCTGGTGGCCGCCCTGCCCGGCACGCTGGTCGCCGTGCTGTGCCTGAAGCTGCTGTGATGCCGCTTTCCGCGGCGCTCACATGGTGGTGACGCCGCGGGCCCTCCAGACCGCTTTCTCCAGTTCGACGGCAGCGAATTTCGCTGCTGCGAGCACCCCGATGACGCCCCAGGTGGCAAGGTCCAGCGGGGCCGTCTGGAAGACAGCCTGCATGGGCGGCAGGTAGGTGAAGGCCAGTTGCAGGCCGATCAGCACCGCGCTGACGGTGAGAGCCACCCGGTTGCCGAGCACCACTTCGCGCCCCCAGGCAGGCGCGGTGAAATGGCGGACGTTGAAGAGGTAGACCATCTCACCGAGCGCCAGCATGTTGACCGCGGCCGTGCGTGCGTGCTCGAGGCTGTAGCCCCGGGTCAGGCTCCATTCGAAGACGGCGAATGTGACGGCCACCATCAGGGCGCTCACATAGGCCATGCGGAAGGCCAGGGCCTTGCCGATCAGCGGTGAGCGTGCGGGCCGCGGTGGACGACACATGACGCCGGACTCTCCCGGCTCGAACGCGAGGGCCAGCGCCAGCGTGACCGCCGTGACCGTGTTGACCCACAGGATCTGACCTGCCGTGACGGGCAGCGCCAGCCCGGCGAAGATGGCCAGCACGATGACCCCGGCCTCCCCGAAGTTCGTGGGCATCATGAAGAGCAGCGACTTCTTGATGTTGTCGAACACCACGCGCCCCTCGTGAACGGCACGCGCGATCGTCGCAAAGTGGTCATCCGTCAGCACCACGTCGGCAGCCTCCCGTGCCGCATCCGTGCCTTTGAGCCCCATCGCGACCCCGATGTCGGCGGCCTTGAGCGCCGGCGCGTCGTTGACGCCATCGCCTGTCATTGCGACGAATTGACCGCGCGCCTGCAGCGCCGAGATCAGCCGCAGCTTGTGCTCCGGACTCGCTCGGGCAAACACGTCCACCGCCTCGATCCGTGCCTGCAAGGCTGTGTCGTCCAGGGCATCGATCTCGTCTCCGGTGAGCGCCTGTTCCGCGCGCAGGCCAAGTGCCCGGCCGATGGCCGCCGCGGTCACGGCATGGTCGCCTGTGATCATCTTGACGCGGATGCCCGCCTGCTGGCACGCGGCCACGGCCGCCATGGCGTCCGGGCGAGGGGGATCGATCAGACCGACGAGGCCCAGCAGCGTGAAACGCCGGTGGATGTCCGCGTGGGTCAGGCTGACCTGACCGGACGGCACCTCGCAGCGGGCCAGCGCCAGCACCCGCTCCCCCGCCCGCGCGGCCTCGTCGATGCGCCCCTGCCACACGGCCTCGTCCAGTGCCTCGCCGTCCGCCTGCGCCGCGCACAGGGCCAGGACCCGCTCCGGTGCGCCCTTGAGCAGCACGAACGCCCGGCCTTCATGGTCGTGGTGCAAGGTGGCCATGTAGCGGTGCTCGGACTCGAACGGGATGGCGTCCAGCCGCGGGCAGCCCGCCTCCACGGAAGGAGCGTCGAGCCCGGCTCGCCGGGCCAGCACCAGCAAGGCGCCCTCCGTCGGGTCGCCCACCACCTGCCAGCCCTGATCCGCAGCCTGTTCCAGTCGCGCGTCGTTGCACAGCAGGCCACAGCGCACCAGACCGTCGAGCGCGGGATCGTCTGCCGCATCGACCGTGCCGTCACCGTCATGAACCGCGCCTTCGGGTCCGTACCCAGTCCCACTGACGCGCAGGGTGCGGGCAGGCAGCACAAGGCGCACAGCACTCATTT
>JAJUHM010000421.1 GCA_029279925.1 Aquabacterium olei | reverse complement strand
GCAGCGACTGCAGCCGCATGGCCTGCGGGCCGAAGACGCGGTCCAGCGTGATCGCGCCGATCTGGCTGGCGCTCAGGCCGAGCCAGTGCTGCGCCACCGCGTTGGCCCCCATGATCCAGCCGTCCTCCGACACCGCCAGCAGGCCTTCGCCCACCGAGCCCAGCCCTTCGACGTGCGGGTGGAGTCGCAGCAGCGGATCGTTGATGTGGCGGGCGTGGAAGAGCCGGTCTTCGATCATGCGGGCGGCCGATCGCACCAGCGCGAAGGTGTGCGGGTGGTAGCCACTCTGGTCGACGGAGATGTCGAGCACGCCGCGCAGGCGGCCATCGGGCGCCATGACGGGCGAGGCCGCACAGGTCAGAAAGCTGTTGCGCTCGAGGTAGTGCTCGGCGCCGTGGATGACGGTCGGGCAGCCGTTGGCGATCGCGGTGCCGATCGCGTTGGTGCCGCGGTGCTCCTCGCGCCACAGCGCGCCGGGCGCCAGCGAGACGCGCTCGGCCCGCGTGACGAAGTCGGGATCGCCCAGGCTGTGCAGCAGCAGGCCCTGAGAGTCGGCCAGCACGACGAGGCTGCCGCTGTCGCGCATCTGGTCGTACAGGAACTCCATCACCGGGCGCGCATGGGCGAGCAGGTCGTATTCGCAGGCCAGCGCCCGGCGCAGGTCGGCCGCCGAACTGATGGGCGGGGCGACGGGCGGTTCCGCGGGAGACAGGCCGGCCATCTGGCTGCGTTGCCAGGACAGCGACACCTGAAGGCTGACAACGCCTTCGGGCACTTCCCCGGTCTCGAGCAGGCAACGACGGGCCTGACGCAATTGGTCGGCTGTGGCTTGCGGGGTCAGTTGCATGGGCGCCTCTGTGACGGGGAATTCGGATGGGCTTACCTCTGCACAAAAGGGGCCCGGCCGATTTTCGGGGATCGGGGCGCAGTATGGTCCCTGTTGGCCACTGTCACATGCGGGTTCCCCCTGTGTCAACGGAGGACATCGTGCCAAACGGACGCAAGACGTGGAGCAGATGCGGGGACACAGGCCTTGTCATGGGACGGTTTGTGGCCTGAGTGGGAAATCACGCTTTTTCCCAGCAGGCAAAGGGATTTGCAGCGTTCTGCGGCGCAGCGGCGGGGTCTCGGTCAGGTCGTCGGGTCTCCGTGAAAACCCGCGTTGGCACGGGCCATGCCCTATAGCCCCCGGAAGCCGACACCTGTGACACCCGCAGGCCGAGGCGACTCACAAGCTCAACCGCTGACATACCCGGCAGACCTCTGAAGGAGACTCCCATGACCGTTTACGCTGCACCTGGCGCCGCTGGCGCACCCGTCGCGTTCAAGCCCCGCTACGACAACTTCATCAACGGCAAGTTCGTTGCCCCGGTCGGTGGCCAGTACTTCGACGTGATCACCCCGATCAGCGGCAAGGTCTACACCCAGGCTGCCCGCTCGACCGAGGCCGACGTCGAACTGGCGCTGGACGCTGCGCACGCCGCCAAGGACAAGTGGGCCGCCACCTCGCCCACCGAGCGTTCGAACATCCTGCTGAAGATCGCCGATCGCATCGAGCAGAACCTGGAAAAGCTGGCCTACGCCGAAACCGTCGACAACGGCAAGCCGATGCGCGAAACGCTGAACGCGGACATCCCGCTGTCGGCCGACCACTTCCGCTACTTCGCTGGCTGCCTGCGTGCCCAGGAAGGTGCCATCTCCGAAATCGACGGCAACACCGTTGCTTACCACTTCCACGAGCCCCTGGGCGTTGTCGGCCAGATCATCCCCTGGAACTTCCCGCTGCTGATGGCCGCCTGGAAGCTGGCCCCGGCCCTGGGCGCTGGCAACTGCGTGGTCCTGAAGCCCGCCGAGTCGACCCCGATCTCGATCCTCGTGTTCGCCGAGCTGATCGCCGACCTGCTGCCCCCGGGCGTGCTGAACATCGTCAACGGTTTCGGCCGCGAAGCCGGCATGCCGCTGGCCTCGAGCAAGCGCATCGCCAAGATCGCCTTCACCGGTTCGACCGCCACCGGCAAGGTCATTGCCCAGGCTGCTGCCGGCAACCTGATCCCCGCCACGCTGGAACTCGGCGGCAAGAGCCCGAACGTCTTCTTCGAAGACGTGATGGCCGAAGACGATGCCTTCCTGGACAAGGCCATCGAAGGTCTGGTGCTGTTCGCCTTCAACCAGGGTGAGGTCTGCACCTGCCCGTCGCGCGCCCTGATCCAGGAATCGATCTACGACCGCTTCATCGAGCGCGCCATCAAGCGCGTGGCCGCCATCAAGCAGGGCAGCCCGCTGGACACCGACACCATGATGGGTGCCCAGGCTTCGCAGATGCAGATGGACAAGATCCTGTCGTACCTGGAAGTGGGCAAGCAGGAAGGCGCCGAAGTGCTGATCGGTGGCGAGCGCGCTCAGCTGGGCGGCGACCTGGCCGACGGCTACTACGTGAAGCCGACCCTGTTCAAGGGCCACAACAACATGCGTATCTTCCGTGAAGAAATCTTCGGCCCGGTGCTGGCCGTGACGACCTTCAAGACGGAAGAAGAAGCCCTGCAGATCGCCAACGACACCGTCTACGGTCTGGGCGCTGGCGTGTGGAGCCGCGACGGCAACCGTGCCTTCCGCATGGGCCGCGCCATCCAGGCTGGCCGCGTGTGGACCAACTGCTACCACGCCTACCCCGCGCATGCTGCCTTCGGCGGCTACAAGGAGTCGGGCATCGGCCGTGAAACCCACAAGATGATGCTGGACCACTATCAGCAGACCAAGAACCTGCTGGTGTCCTACAACCCCAACAAGCTGGGCTTCTTCTGATCCCAGGGGTTTTTTGAGTTCGTTCAGTGACAGCGTTTGGGGGCGGCTTCGGTCGCCCCTTTTTTCGTTCAGGCCTTTTTCTTTCGCGTTTCCAGCAAGCCGATGATCCACCGCGTGACCGCAACCGAGGCGGCGCTGGCCCTTGTGCAGCGTCTCAAGGACCGACATGGCGCGGTCTTTTTCTACCAGGCCGGGGCCGGCGGAGACGGTGGCGCACCGATGTGTTACGCCGAGGGCGAGATGGCCCTGCTGCCGGACGATGTGTGTCTGGGCGAGGTGATGGCCGGTGTGCCCTTTCACGTGAGCTGCGCGCAGGGTGATCGCCTTGTGGGCTCGCAGTTGACGCTGGATGTGGCGCCGGGCAGCCGAGGCACGTTCTCGCTGGAGGAGGGGGAGGGGGTTCACTTCGTGAGCCGCACCCGGCTGTGGACCGACGAGGAGTGGCAAGCGCTGGAAGCGCAGGAGGCGCGAGGGCTGTTGCCGCCCGGTCCCGTCGGCACGGCGGGCTG
>JAJUHM010000420.1 GCA_029279925.1 Aquabacterium olei | reverse complement strand
GCTGCACCCAGAAGCCCTTGGCCGCCGTCGTGTAGGCGCGTGCCGGGGTGGCCTCGGCCGCCACGGGCTCGGCCGCCGCCGGGATGGGCTGGGGGATGACGGGCGCCACATCCGGCATGGCACCGGCGAGCACACCGGGATCGGCCCCACCAGGCACCGAAGGGGCTGCGGGGTCCATCACGGTGCCGCGCCGCCAGGCGCCCGAGCGGATGTCATCGAAGGTGAGGCGCTCCACCTCGACCTCGCTCACGCCGCCGGTGATGCCCAGCCGGTCTGCAGCGGCATAGCTGAGGTCGATCACCCGCTCACGGTGGAACGGCCCGCGGTCGTTGATGCGCACGATGACCTCCCGGCCCGACGCCACATGCCGGACGCGGGCATAGCTCGGAATGGGCAGCGTGCGGTGCGCGGCCGTGAGGCCGTAGACGCTGTAGAGCTCGCCGCTGGCCGTGCGGCGGCCGTGAAAGCGGATGCCGTACCACGATGCCAGGCCCCGCTCGGTGAAAGGCAGGTCCTTGCGCTCCGGGGTGTAGCTTTGCCCCAGCACGGTGTACGGCTTGTTCGGCCCTCCCACACGGATGGGCTCGACGCGCGGCTCGGGGGCCGGCGCACTCAACAGGTCGCGCGAGGGGTTGACGGGCGGTCCGTCGCGGTCCGGGTGGCGCGAGACGACGGCGGGCACGCCCGCGGGGGGCCTGGCCGTTGCACCGGACGGATCCGAGGACGACGGCCGACTGGCGCAGCCCGCCAGCCACGCGAGCAGCACGAGCGCGCCACCCAGCAACGAGCGGCGCGCCAGCCGTTTCGGCCACGCAGGGGACAGGACAGGGCCTTGCATGCGCGCACCATACCGCAAACCATCCGGCCCGGCGATCCCGGTCCGCCGCCGGATCGGGCGCCCCGACCTGCCCTGAGGAGGGACACCGCTGCATGCATGGCTTACCGCCCGATGTGCCTGAGACGGGGTTGGGCGCGGCACAATTCACACTTCGACGGCCTTTTCACGGCCCCCTGCCCCGCCCGACGCACAGCCAGCCCGCCATGTCACGACCAGAGGACCCCGTTTTCCAGCACGATTTCGAGCGCGGCATGCGCAACCGCCGCGCCGCCCTGGGCGATGCCTGGGTGGACAAATCGATCGCCAAGGCCAACACCTTCAACGCCGAGTTCCAGCACTTCATCACCGAGTACGCCTGGCACGGTGCCTGGGGCCGCCCGGGGCTGGACTGGAAGACGCGCCGGGTGCTCGTGCTGGCGGTGACCAGCGCCCTGGGCCGCTGGGACGAGTTCGAGATCCACCTGCGCGGCGCGCTGACGCCCGGCAATGCCCACACCCTGACACCGGACGAGGTGCGCGAGGCACTGATCCAGATCGCCATCTACGCCGGCGTGCCGGCGGCCAACACCGGCTTTGCCAAGGCAGTGCAGATCCTGCGCGAACTCGGCATGGAGCCGCAGCCCCACCCGGCCGACCAGGCCTGGCACACCGGCGTGGGCCGCTCGGTGTTCACCCACACCCGCCCCAAGCTGCACGCAACGGTGCGCGAGGCCCGCAACAAGGCGCCGGCCCACACCCTCGTGTTCAGCCACGCCCTGGGCCAGGACGGCAGCATGTGGGACCTGGTGGCCAATGAACTGGCGGCCGGCCACCGCGTCATCTGCCCGGACACCCGCGGCCACGGCCGCTCGCAGACACCCGCCGAGCCCCTGACGCTGACCGAACTGGCTGCCGACGCCGCCCGCCTGATCGACGAGCTGGCCGGTGGGCCGGTGGTGTGGGTGGGTTTGTCGATGGGCGGCCTGATCGGCCAGGAGCTGGCGCTGCGCCACCCCGACAAGGTCAAGGCCCTGGTGCTGGCCAACACCACGTCAGGCTACGACGAGGTCGGCCGCGAGGCCATCGGCCAGCGCATTGCCACGGTCGAGTCGCACGGCCTGGGCGCGATCAGCACGACGACGATGGCGCGTTTCTTCAGCGAAGACTTCCGTCGCAACCAGGCCGCCGCTGTGGCGCGCCACCAGCGCCTGCTGGAGGCCACCGATCCGGACGGTTACACCGCGTGCGCCGCGGCCCTGTGCGACGCCGACTACGGCTACCGCCTGGGCCAGATCCGCGTGCCGACGCTGGTGGTGGCCGGCACGGCCGACCAGACCACGCCCATCGAGGCGGCACAGACGCTGGCGCGCGGCATCCCCGGGGCGCAACTGGCCCTGCTCGAGGGCTGTGCCCACCTGAGCGCCGTCGAACAACCCCAGGCGTTCGCCGAACTGCTGAGCGAATTCGTCGCCAGCCTGTGACGGCCGCCACGCGCGCGGGCCCGGGCTGCGCCGCCCGGCCTGCGCTTGGCCTATCCTTGGCGACCCGCGTGGGCCTCGGCTGGCCGACGCCCGCTGCCCCCTGCCCGCCCGATGTCCGCTTCCACCCCACCGATGATGAACCCGGCCCAGATGGCGGCCGTCCAGCACCTGGACTCTCCCTGCCTGGTGCTGGCGGGCGCCGGCTCGGGCAAGACGCGGGTGATCACGCACAAGATCGCGCGGCTGATGCAGCCCGGCTACGGCGCTGACCTGGCCCCGTCGCAGATCGGCGCCATCACCTTCACGAACAAGGCCGCCGCGGAAATGCGCGAGCGCGTCAAGCACCTGATCGGCCCCCGGGCCGCCGCCAAGCTCATGGTCAGCACCTTCCACTCGCTGGGCGTCAAGCTGCTGCGCGAGGACGGGACCGCGCTCGGGCTGAAACAGGGCTTTTCCATCCTCGACAGCGACGACGTCACCAGCATCCTGCGCGACTGCGGGGCCACCACGGACGCCAAGCTGGCGCGCAGCTGGCAGTGGACGATCAGCCTGTGGAAGAACCAGGGGCTGGACTCGAACGCCGCCCTGAGCCAGTGCAAGACCGACGACGAGGTGGTGGCCGCCCGGGTGATGAAGCTGTACGAAGAGCGTCTGCTGGCCTACCAGGCGGTCGACTTCGACGACCTGATCGGCCTGCCGCTGAAGCTGCTGCAGCGCGACGACGCGGTGCGCGCGAAGTGGCGCGAGCGCCTGCGCCACGTGCTGGTCGACGAGGTGCAGGACACCAACGCCGCACAGTACGCCCTGCTACGCCACCTGCTGGACGTGACCGCCAACCTCACTGCCGTGGGCGACGACCACCAGTCGGTCTATGCCTGGCGGGGCGCGCGGCCGGAAAACCTGAGCCTTCTTGCGCAGGACTAGCCCTCCCTCTAGGTCTTCATGCTAGAACAGAAATAACGCTCGGTCAACTCCGTGCTGTAGGCGGCCTTCGCCCTCATCCGCAACTACTGCAAG
>JAJUHM010000419.1 GCA_029279925.1 Aquabacterium olei | reverse complement strand
CTTCATGCCCCTCGTCAATCCCGGCGGCCTGTGGCTGGGCACCCGCGCCAACCCACAGGGCGTGGACCTCATGCGCAATGCACCGCTCGAAGCAGAAGAGCCGGTGCCCTTTCTGATCGGGGGCCAGCGCCTCAGCGCCCTGCTGCCCTGGTACCGCGGCCCGGCCGGGGCCCCCATGCAGCCGGAAAGCCAGGCGCTGTGCGACACCATCGAACGGGAGCTGCTGTCACGCCCGTTCAGCATCGCTCTCGACTGCCACTCCGGCTTCGGCGTGCAGGATCGCCTGTGGTTCCCCTACGCCCACACGACCCGCCCCCTGCCCCATCTGGCCGAACTGCATGCGCTGCGGTGCATTCTGGATGAGGGATACGCCCACCACCCGTATGTGTTCGAGCCGCAGAGCCAGCAGTACCTCACCCATGGTGACCTCTGGGACCACCTCTACCTGCGGGCGCTGACCGGTCACCCGGGTCACCTCTTCCTGCCTTTGACGCTGGAGATGGGGTCCTGGCTGTGGGTCAAGAAAAACCCCCGCCAGCTGTTCAACCGTCACGGGATTTTCAATCCGCTGATCGACCATCGCCAGCAGCGGGTGCTGCGCCGCCACCTGGGCCTGATGGACTTTCTGGCCCGCGCGGCGATCGGCCATCGCCGCTGGCTTCCCGCCCCCGAAGCCCGCGAAGCGCTCCGCCTCGACGCCCTCCGGCGGTGGTACGCCCACCGCCCCGAACTGCGTTGACCGGGGCCGACAAAGAGGGGCTGCCACCATGGAGACGCCTTGATGCCTGACTCCCCTCCGCTCGTCTGGGTTCTGCTGCGCGGACTGTTGCGAGAAAGCGGTCACTGGGGAGCCTTTGTGCGCACCCTGCAGGAGACCTTGCCCCCTGGCAGCCTGATCCTCACGCCCGACCTACCCGGCAACGGCGCCCGCTGGCATGAGCGCAGCCCAGCCCATGTTGCCGAGATGGTCCAGGCGGTGCGCACGGACCTCGCGGCCAGAGGGCTGGATCGTCCCTGTCACGTGCTGGCGATGTCGCTGGGCGCCATGGTCGCCGTTGAATGGGCCCGTCAGCATCCTCAGGAGCTGGTGCGCTGCGTGCTGATCAACACCAGTCTGCGGCCCTACAGCCCCTTCTGGCAGCGGCTTCGCCCGCGCCAGTACCGGCGCATTGCGCGCCTGATCGTCAGCGGGACCGCCCTGGAATGGGAAGACGGCATCATGCGGATGACCACACAGCACCCGGGACCGCGCCAGGCACTGATGGCGGCCTGGCTCAGCCTGCGATCGAGCCACCCGGTCAGCAGGCTCAACGGCCTGCGGCAACTGTGGGCCGCGGCACGCTACCGTGCGGACGCCCCGCCCTCCGTGCCCTTGCTCCTGCTCAACAGCGCAGGCGACGAGCTGGTCAACCCCCGTTGCTCCGAACACCTGGCGACAGCATGGGGTGCGCCACTGACCACACACCCCACGGCAGGTCACGATCTGCCCCTGGACGATGGCCCCTGGGTCGCGCAGCAAGTGGCGCGATGGCTTGCGTCGGCCGCCGATCAGGCCCAGGGCGGTGCTTCGGCGGCTTCGCTGGCCGCCACGCTGTCCTGCACGGAGGACGAACGCGCCACCTCGGGCACAGCCGTGCCCTGAGACATGCTTCCCGGCTTCAGTTCGCCACCCAGCGCCTCCAGCAGCTCCGGGATCAACTCCACGAGTTCGCCTGTCGCGATGGCGGCATCGGCGTCGAACGCCTCGGCCTTGTCCTGCTTGGCGGAGGCCGCAGACGTGCCCTCGAACACCACATCGAGGAAGGCAATCTTGCGCAGTTGAAGCGACTCCGTGAACAGGAACGAGACGCGGTCACGCCAGGTCATGGCCACCTTGGTGGGTACCTTCCCGCTGACGATGTGCTGCCGCACCTCTTCCGTGTCCAGCGGATGGCGCGCGTACCGCACCACCGACTTCATCTCGTCCGTCGACTTCAGCTCGCATTCACGATCGATCGTGAAGGCGTAAGGCGCTTCACCCGTCCCCAGCCAGTGCGCCATCGCGACCTGAGGCGACATCTCGGTCTGGATCAGGCTCACGGCAAAGCCGGGGATGGCCTGCACCAGCAGCGTGACCACCTCTTCGGCGCGCGACTGGCTGCCGGTGTCCACGATCAACATGCGCTCGCGGGGGGCGATCCACACGCGGGTCACTGCCTGCTTGGTGAAAGCCATGGGCAGCAACTCATGCAGCGCCTGCTCCTTGAGCTCTTTGACCTGCTTCTTGCCCGGCTTGCGTCCGGTCTGCTTCTCGATCTGCGCGGCGATTTCGTCGCAACGGCGCTTCACCACCGAGCTCGGCACCACCTTCTGCTCGACCATCAGCTTGAGCAGGATGTGACCGTCCACCACCTCGACCAGCGGACCGTGGTCGATGCCACGCGGCTCCAGCCAGCCGATCGACTTTTCCTGCGAGGCACCACACGGTGCGAACCGGGCCTTTTCCAGCTCGGTTTCGATCTCGGCCGCGGTCGTGGCCCACTCCGACCCGATGCGGTAGACCGTCAGGTTCTTGAACATGGCAGTACATCCTTTCCTGGAGACGTTCAAAGCACGGCATTCACAGCCCAGAAACAAGAAACCCCGAGTGACGGATCACTCGGGGTTCATGTTTTGTGGCGGAGACGAAGGGATTCGAACCCTTGATGCAGGTTTTGCCCACATACTCCCTTAGCAGGGGAGCACCTTCGGCCTCTCGGTCACGTCTCCAGCAACAGCAAGAATTCTAGCCCAGAAATGCGAGCCAGCTGCCTGTTGTGCTCAAAACAACGGCCGGGAGGATCAGGCCTTTTCCTGGTCCAGGCCGAAGGCCTTGTGCAGGGCGCGCACGGCCAGCTCCATGTACTTCTCGTCGATCACGACCGAGGTCTTGATCTCCGACGTGGTGATCATCTGGATGTTGATGCCTTCGTCGGACAGCGTCTTGAACATGGTCGAGGCGATGCCGACGTGGCTGCGCATGCCGATGCCGACGATCGACACCTTGCAGATCTTCGGGTCGCCGACGATCTCGCGGGCGTTCAGCGTGGGCTGAACCTGACCCTGCAGCAGCTCCATGGTCTTGGCATAGTCGCCGCGCGGCACGGTGAACGAGAAGTCGGTCTTGCCGTCGTGCGAGGCGTTCTGGATGATCACGTCCACGTCGATGTTGGCCTCGGCCACCTTGCCCAGGATCTGGTAGGCGATGCCGGGGGTGTCGGGCACGCCGACCACGGTGATCTTGGCTTCGTCGCGGCTGAACGCGATGCCGGAAACAACGGCTTGTTCCATGTCTTCGTCTT
>JAJUHM010000418.1 GCA_029279925.1 Aquabacterium olei | reverse complement strand
GGCACGAAGCCCGCCTGCAGCGCCTCTTCGGGGGAGAGGGCCGATGCCACGGTCAGCACCGGGCTCGAGGCCAGGTCCTCGGTGGCGGTCGGCACCGGATCGTTGGCGGCCTCCTCGCGGCTTGGGATGGCCAGCCTCTCGACCTTGCTGAGTTGCTGCTCCAGCAGCCGCTGCGTGAGGTCGTGGTGGGGCGTCTGCTTGAGCGATTCGGCGTGCGCCGGCAGCAACTGCGAGAAAAAGGCCTGCTTCGCCTCTTCGGGCCACTGGATCAGGGCCAGCCCTTCCGTCAGGTCCTTCATCAGCTGTGGCAGCGTCATGAGGAAGGCCTTGCGCAGCGCCGGCGAGCCCTTGGGTTGCACGCTGAGCGCCAGCTCATGTCCCGCCTTGCGCATGCGCGCCGCCAGCAGCGAGTCGGCGCCGTCGCGGACCGAGGCCATCACCTGGACCTGACTCCAGATCTGGGTGAGGAAGTCCCGCACGAAGTCGGGCAGCGTCACCTCCGCCAGCTCCCGGCGCAAGGCCTGCATGTAGCGCTGCTGCACGCGCAGATCGGCTTCCTTGCCGCTGAGCAGGGCCTGCACGGCGGCGTGCTCTGCCGACTCGCGGGCGTGGCCGGCCTCGACGTGCCGCTCCAACTCGGCCAGCTTGACCTCATACAGCGCGATGCGGTCGAAATCGCCCTCCACGATGTCGTCGACCAGGGCGGTGACCTGCGCCAGGCACGCCTGCCCGGGCCCCTCGAGCAGGGTCTCGTAAGCGACCGAGAGGGTGGCCATCCGGTTCACGAAGCGCCGCACCGGGTGTTTGCGCGAGTGAAAGAAGCCCATGTCGGCCAGGGCCACGCGCAGCACCGGCATCTGCAGCCGTGCGATCTGGCGGGCCATCTCCGGGGCCACCTTCGGGTCCGACAGCACCTGATCGAACAGCGCCGCCACGATGTCGATGACCATCTGGTCCAGGGCCGCGCCCCCGCTGGCTCGAACGAGTTCGTCGCGATGCGCGCGGATCAGGTTGGCGGCCATCAGCCGGCCCGCGAAACCCGGTGCCGTGCTTTGTGCAGCGTCCGGGGCCTCGGGTGGCATCAGGCTCTGCGCCCAGCCCGGGCCGGCCGCCTCGTGGTTGATGCGCTGCAGCAAGGCCTGGAACCCGGACGGCCCCGGCGGAAGGGGGCCTGTTCCTGCCGAGGTGGAGCCGGTCGAGGTGCGCCACCGCATCGGGGGCGGCTGCTCACCGGTGGCAGGGGGCGGCAAGCTGACACCGAACATCGCCCCCAGCGCCTGCGCGGCCCGCGCGTGGGCCTCCGAGCCTCCGCTGCCATACGACGGCGACCAGGCGGACGGGTCGCCCCATCCACCCGGGCCGGATGCCGCGCCCTGGACGTCACCTGGCCCGTGGCCGGGCGCGGTCAGGGTAGAGCCCGACCCGGTGGTGTGCGCGCCCTGCCCGGCACCCTGGCGCGGGCGCTGTACGGACAGGGCGCGGGGACGAACGCCCTGGGCGCGCAGGTCGGCCGCGATCTGCGCGAAGCACGCTGCCATCTGCGGCGCCAGGACGCGCCCGGCGTGCTGGCCCAGCGCCTGGACAACCTCCCCATCCGGCTCCACTTCGGACAGCGCTTCCAGCAGCGCTTCGGCAATCTGGTTGGGGCGCAGGGCATGGCGCGCCAGCCGGCTCGCGTCGAGCAGGTGCGACAGGTGTTTGTCCAGTTCCGCGAGTTCGTCCGCGCTGTTCGCCGCGAGCGTCTGTCCGAGCCGATCGGCGTGCACCGTTCGCTCGACTTCAGCGTTGTCCACGAGCGTCAGCGAGGACCAGTCGGACGCGCCGCCGAGCCGGAGGCTCTCCGATGAGGACGGTGCGACATCGGTCTGGAAAGTCTTCTGAAGACGCTCGTGCAGGCGCTGGCTGAAGGCGCTCAGCACCGTACCCGTGTGGCGCTGCAACAGGTTGTCGGCATTCAGCAGCACCTGGCGCTGCTGGTTGCTGCTGGCGGCCATCGCGAGCGGGCCCATCTGCAAGGCGAGGCGGTCGAGCGCGTCCGAGACCGCAGCCTGCACTCGGCGGGCGGCGGACTGCACGATCGCGTCGGTTCGCAGGTCGGTCACGGGCGCTTTCTGTCGGATGGCATTCGGAAACGGGGCGGGGCGGCGAGGCATCACCGCCTGTCGTTTCAGCTTATCGGTTATCGCAGCCCTCGACTTGCGTCATTTTGCAAACCGTCACAAAACACACGGTCATACACAATCACGGCTTCGACCGGCTTGCCGGCGCCCGAGCGCGTCTGTGTGGTGCAAATGACGCAGATTGAGCCAGGCCAGAGTCTCAGCACGCCAGGTGACGATCTGCCGGGAAGAGGGTGCGCGTCCCTTACAATGCGCGGTTGACCCCATTCAATGTCATCGTCCTCAAGGAAAACCATGAGCAATCAGCCAGTGGACCAAAGCCGTCGGACCTGGGTGACCATGGCCTGCGCCGCCGGTGGCGTGGGCGGCGTGGCCACAGCCATCCCCTTCGTTTCGACCTTCCAACCTTCCGAGCGTGCACGCGCTGCCGGTGCCGCTGTCGAGGCTGATATCAGCGCGCTCAAGCCGGGCGAGATGATGACGGTCGAGTGGCGCGGCAAGCCCGTGTGGATCATGAAGCGCACGCCCGAGCAGCTGGCCGCGCTGAAGAAGATCGATCCTCAACTGGCTGACCCCAATTCCGAGCGCAAGCCGGCCGAACTCACCCCCGAGTACTGCCGCAACACCCACCGCTCGATCAAGCCTGAAGTGCTGGTTGCCGTCGGCATCTGCACGCACCTCGGTTGCTCGCCGTCCACCAAGTTCCAGGCCGGCCCCCAGGCCTCGCTGCCGGACGACTGGCCCGGTGGCTTCCTGTGCCCCTGCCACGGTTCGACCTTCGACCTGGCCGGCCGCGTCTTCAAGAACAAGCCCGCTCCGGACAACCTGGAGATCCCGCCCCACATGTACCTCTCCGACAGCAAGCTGCTGATCGGTGAAGACAAGAAGGCCTGATCGGAGACCCCACGATGGCTGAAATGAAACAAGCCCCCGCTGGCGCGAGCGCCGGTGAAAAGCTGCTGACCTGGGTGGACAACCGCTTCCCGGCCACCAAGCTCTGGAACGAGCACGTCGGCGAGTACTACGCCCCCAAGAACTTCAACTTCTGGTATTTCTTCGGCTCGCTGGCGCTGCTGGTGCTGGTGATCCAGATCGTGACCGGCATCTTCCTGGTCATGAACTACAAGCCGGATGCCGAACTGGCTTTCGCCTCGGTCGAGTACATCATGCGCGATGTGCCCTGGGGCTGGCTGATCCGCT
>JAJUHM010000417.1 GCA_029279925.1 Aquabacterium olei | reverse complement strand
TCGGCGCCGAAGCGGGCCAGCTCGTCGGCGCTCAGCGTGCGGCTCAGGGATGTCGTGCTCATCGGGAAAGTCTCCTCAAAGGTCCAGCGTGAGGTCGGTGCGGGCGCGGCTCACGCAGATGCGGACCTGGCCTTCTTCCTCGGTGCTCTGTTCCTTGGTGTTGATGTCTTCGATCGTGCCGGCGCGCTTGGTGCACACGCAGGTGTGGCACACGCCCATGCGGCAGCCGGAGCGCGGGTTCAGGCCCTGGGCTTCCAGGGCTTCCAGTAGCGACTGGCCGGTCGACACCTCCAGCGTGCGGCCGGTGCGTGTCAGCTGCACGCGCACCGTGGTCGCGTCGGCCGCATCCAGCGTCGCCGGGGTGAAGCCTTCGGCCAGGAAGCGACGCACGCGGCCTTCGGTCAGGCTGCGGGCGGTGTCGACAAAGCCGCTCGGGCCACAGGCATACACCTGCGCATCGGACAGGTCGCCGGCCAGCTCGGCCAGTTGTTCGGTGCTGATGAAGCCGCTGTGTTCGCCTGCCAGCAGCTGGGCCTCGTGGGTCAGCACCACATGCAGATGGAATTGCGGATGCTTGCGCGCCAGGGCCTGCAATTCCAGCAGGAAGCACAGCTCGGCACGGGTCTTGGCCCAGTAGATCAGCGTGGTGTCGACCGGCATGTTCTGCGCGGCCAGGGCCCGGGTCAGGCTCATCAAGGGGGTGATGCCGCTGCCGGCAGCCAGGAACACCCAGCGGCCCTCGGGCTTGGCGGGCAGCGTCATCTCGCCGAAGGCAGGTCCGATCTCGAGCACGTCGCCCACTTGCACATCGCGGCACAGGTGGGTGCTGAGCTTGCCGCCGTCCACCCGCTTGACGGTGAGGCTGATGCGTCCGTTGCGCTGCGGAATGCCGGTCAGGCTGTAGCTGCGGGTGGTGCGGCGGCCATTGACCTCGGCACTCACGTTGACGTGCTGGCCTGGCGCGAAACGCCCCACATGGCGGTTGGGCTTGAGCACCAGCGTCACGGTGTCGGCTGCCTCGACATGGCGCTCGACGACCTTGGCGAGCGGGCGCGACCACGACCACGCGGGGTTGAGGTGGCCCACCCAGAAGTCGAAGACGTCGGGGGCGATGAAGGGCTCGATGAGCCGGCCCAGCGTGGAGGGCGCGCGCGCGCCGGTGACAGAAGCAGACACGGTGTCGACAGGCCTTTCGGACAGGGCACAAATCAGGAACGTCGCGGCAGTATACGCACGGGAGAACGTTTGTCTATACAGGTGTGCATTAATTCTAGCCCGTATGATGGCGATCAGTTCTACCCCAGCTTCATGACAACACTTTCCTCGCCGGTGACGGGTATCGTTTCTGAATCCGATCCGGATGCACGCGCTGTCGCACCTTCGCCCCACGTCGGGCCCGGGCGCAAGGCCGTGATCTCCCGCGAGGACATCATCACCGCCGCCCTGAAGCTCCTCGGGCCTCACCGCAGCGTCTCGAGCCTGAGCCTGCGCGAAGTCGCCCGCGAGGCCGGCATTGCGCCCAACAGCTTCTACCGGCAGTTCCGCGACATCGACGAACTCGCCGTCACGCTGATCGACCGCGCGGGGGAATCCTTGCGGCGCATCATCGGCGAGGCCCGCAAGCGGGCGCGGCAGGAGCGCAGCGTGGTGCGCAGCTCGGTGGAGGCCTTCATGGAGCAGCTGCAATCGGACGACAAGTCGCTGCACATCCTGCTGCGCGAGGGCACGGTGGGCTCGGATGCCTTCAAACAGGCGGTCGATCGCCAGCTCAATTTCTTCGAGGAAGAGCTGCGCCTGGACCTGATCCGTCTGGCGCGTGCCGGCCGCACCGGCCTGTACGAGCCTGCGCTCACGGCCAAGGCGATCACCCGGCTGGTGTTCGCCATGGGTGCCACCGCCATGGACCAGCCGCCCGCACGCCAGCGCGAACTGGCCGAGCAGATGGTCATCATGGTGCGCATGATCGTGGAAGGCACCCAGGCGATCGCCGAATCGGGACAGCGCCCCGACCGGTGAGTCCGTGAATCAGGGCCGTTCTCCTTCCTCCTGACCCTGGTCAAGCCGCGTGCACCAAGTTGGTGGCCCGCAACTTGCTGGTGTCACAAGGTACCTGCACACTGTTGCGGTTCCTTACGGAGAGTCGTGTGTCCATTCACGTTGCCCTGAATCACGTCACCCATTACCGCTATGACCGTCCGGTCAACCTGTCTCCCCAGGTCGTGCGCCTGCGTCCCGCACCGCACTGCCGCACGCGCATCCTGTCGTACTCGCTGAAGGTTGAGCCCGAGGTCCACTTCATCAACTGGCAACAGGATCCGTTTTCGAATCACCTGGCCCGCCTCGTCTTTCCGGAGAAGACCGAGGTGTTCAAGGTCACGGTCGATCTGGTCGCCGAAATGGCGGTCTACAACCCGTTCGACTTCTTCCTGGAACCCTACGCAGAGACCTTCCCGTTCGCGTACGAGGCGGCCTCGCTGCACGACCTGCAACCCTATCTGGCCAAGGCCGAGCTGACGCCGGCGTTCAAGGCCTTCGTCGACAGCATCGACCGCACCGAGGTGCGCACGATCGACTTCCTGGTCCACCTGAACCAGCGGCTGCAGCAGGAGATCGCCTACACGATCCGCATGGAGCCGGGCGTGCAGACGCCCGAGCAGACCCTGACGCTGAAGTCTGGCTCATGCCGCGACACGGGCTGGCTGCTGGTGCAGACGCTGCGGCACATGGGGCTGGCCGCGCGCTTCGTGTCCGGCTACCTGATCCAGCTGAAGGCCGACGTGGCGGCGCTGGACGGCCCCTCCGGCACGGAGGTCGACTTCACCGACCTGCACGCGTGGTGCGAGGTCTTCCTGCCCGGGGCCGGCTGGATCGGCCTGGATCCGACCTCGGGCCTGCTGGCCGGCGAGGGCCACATCCCGGTGGCCTGCACGCCCGAGCCCTCGGGCGCCGCGCCCATCACCGGCGCCGTGGACGAGTGCGAGGTCGAGTTCGAGCACCACATGGCGATCACGCGCATTTACGAATCGCCGCGCGTGACCAAGCCCTACACCGACGACCAGTGGGCCGCGATCGACGCACTGGGTGAGACGGTGGATCAGCACCTGAGCGAGGGCGACGTGCGCCTGACCATGGGCGGCGAGCCGACCTTCGTGTCGGTGGACGACCGCGACGGCGCCGAATGGAACACCGACGCCCTCGGTCCGACCAAGCGCGGCCTGGCCACCGAATTGGTGCACAAGCTGCGCGCGCGCTACGGCGAGGGCGGCTTCCTGCACTTCGGCCAGGGCAAGTGGTACCCCGGCGAGCAGCTGCCGCGCTGGGCGCTGTCCATCT
>JAJUHM010000416.1 GCA_029279925.1 Aquabacterium olei | reverse complement strand
GCCGAGGTCTACATCAACATGACCCGCGGGCAGGACGCCTTGCTGATCGACAGCGATGGCGCCGACAGCGGCGAAGGCGGTGTCTCGGACATCGCGGCGGTGGACTTCAGTGCTTTCCAGCTGCCCGTCGTCGGCCCCACAGAGGAAGAAGCGGCCGCGTTCGAGAAAGCGTTGCAAGATATCGACAAAGCGAGCGGCGGCAAAACAGTGTGGAAATCTTTGGAAGCTGTGCTATAGTCTAGGTCTTCGCTGATCGCTGCAGCAAACAACGCAAAGCAGTCAGCCAGGTGGACCACAGTCCCGAACCAGTTTCGGGCGGTTAGCTCAGCGGTAGAGCACTGCCTTCACACGGCAGGGGTCGCAGGTTCGAACCCTGCACCGCCCACCAGACAAAAAGCCTCGCACGTCTTTGACGGCGAGGCTTTTTTCTTTTTAACTGTCTTGACCCTGTCTCTGCGCTGACATCGGTGAGCAAACCATCAACCGCGTATCCTGCTTGTAAGACTCCGCTCCGTTCATCACGGCAGGCCCTGTAGAGCCGCGGGGGCGTGAGCCTGCGCTCTACGATGCGGCGCATGTCCGCCTCTGTCTCGCCCCCCCCACCCGCTTCTCATCACGTTGGCGCCCTGGATGGCCTGAGGGGGCTGGCCGCACTCTGGGTCTTTCTGTCGCACGTGCAGATTCTGTGCGGCCTGCGCGCCGTGCCGGTCCTTGCCTGGGGCGACCTGGCGGTCGATCTCTTCATGATGATCTCGGGCTTTCTGATGGCCCACAACGCGCTGACGCGCCAGAGCCGTGAGCCTTGGGAGGACTGGGGCACCTGGCGTACGTTCTGGGGTCGCCGCCTGTTCCGGATTGCGCCCGCCTACTACCTGCTGCTCGCGGTGGCCCTGGCCTGCGGTCCGCTGCTCGGGCATTTCCGCGAGGCAATTGCCGTTCCCTTTCCGGACACCATGACAGCCCGAGATCGGTACGCGGATGCCTCGATCGTCAACATCTTCAACCACGTCACCTTCGTGTTCGGCCTGCGGCCGGAGTACGCGTTCCGCACCCCTTTGCCCGACTGGTCGATCGGGCTGGAGATGCAGTTCTACGCAGTCTTTCCCTTCCTGATGCTGGCCCTGGGTCGCACCTTCAGCCTGTGGCGCCATCTGCTGGTGCTGGCGGCGGGGCTCGGCGTGTGGGCGCTGCTGTGGGGGTATGCGGCACGCTTTCCCATGCCAGCGTTTCTGCCGATGAAGCTGCATGTGTTCATGCTCGGCGTGGCGCTGGCGCGCGCGCGCCTGTCCGTCCGTGGACTGGGTCCCTGGTGGGTGGTGGCCGTGGTGTGTGGTCTGGAATGTGCTCGGCATCCCGATGTGCATGGGCTGGCGTTCGCGCTGATGGCCGGGGGCTTTGGGGTGCTGGTCGCCGGACCGGGGGCATGGCCGGGGCTCAGCGCCCTTCGCCGATGGCTGGCTTCCGCGCCCGGTCAGCGTGCAGGGGACTACGCCTACAGCTTCTACCTCGTGCACCTGCTCGTGCTGTTGCCGGTGGCCGGCACGTTGGCGGCGTCCTCCGCCTACCTGGCCCTGCCGGCCTGGGAGCGCTTCCTGATCTGCGCGGTGTTGGCCGGGGGCGTGTCATTGGGCCTGTGCATGCTGCTGCACCGGTATGTCGAGCAGCCCGGCATCGCGTGGGGCAAGCGCTGGCTGAGCCGCCGCGCCCGCACCGTCACCGCCGTGTCGGGCTGAGCCGTCAGCGCGGCTCGACGGCTTCCGCCGTGGCCTCCGGCAACAGCCCCTGCACCAGCGTCCTGAACCGGGTCGCGCGGGCTTCGCCGGCCAAGGTGGTCACTTCCTGTTCGCACGCGGTCAGCCAGGCCAGCAGGCTGGCATGGTCGATCACTTCGCGGGCCGCCTGGCGCAGCGAGGCGTCTCCGTGTCCCAGGATGAGGGTCAACTGCCCCAGGGCGTAGAACTTTGCCGCAGCGAGGCTGCGTGCCGGCGCAACAGGCGCGGGCGCTGCGGGGCGGGTGTCCTGTGCTGGCGAGCAGGGTGCGATCAAGCCCCGCGACAGCAGTCCTTGCACATCCTCGACCTTCAACGACAGGGCCTTGATGGCCGGCAGCAGCGCCGTCACCGGCTTCTTGCCGTCGATCATGATGAGCAGAGCCCGCAGGGCTGGCGCGAGCGCCGCATCGCGGGTGCGGAGGAGGGCCCGCGCGGCTTCCGTCTTGGCGTAGGGGATGCCGAGTTCCAAGTGTTGCCTCCTGACAGACTTCGTCAGAAGGCTCATTTTGCGAAGCGGCTGTGACAGTTTGACGAGGGGCGCCAGCGGGCCTTTGGCGACAGACCTACCATGTGGCGGTTGCCACACCGCCGCTCCGCCGGGATTCTTGCGCATGCACTTCGCTGACTACGCCCGATACGACGCCCTCGGCCTTGCGGATCTGGTCCGCCGGGGCGAGGTCAAGCCCACCGAGTTGCTCGACGCCGCCATGGCGCGCGCCGATGCCACCCAGGGGGCGCTCAATGCCATCGTGCGGCGGTTTGACGACCGGGCGCGCTCGCGCGTGCAGCAGCCTTTCGACCCGGCGCAGCCGTTTGCGGGTGTCCCTTTTCTCATCAAGGACCTGTTTCAGGAGTGGGCGGGCGTGCCGGCTGGCTGGGGCAACCGCTGTCACCACCGCCATCCGGCGGCCGAAACCAGCGATGTGGTGAGGCGGTGGCTCGACGCCGGTCTGGTGATCTTCGGTGCCACAAACGTGCCCGAGTTCGGTGCCCGCAACGTGACCGAGCCGCTGGCCGCCGGTCCCACCCGCAATCCCTGGAACCTGCGCCACACGCCCGGGGGATCGTCCGGCGGTTCGGCCGCGGCGGTTGCAGCGGGCATCGTCCCGGTGGCGGGCGCCAACGATGGTGGCGGCTCGATCCGCATCCCGGCGGCCTGCACGGGGTTGTTCGGCCTGAAGGCGGGACGGGGGCGCATCTCGATGGGGCCGGCCGCCAGCGAGGGCCTGTTCGGTGCGGCGGTGCAAGGCGTCGTCTCGCGCTCGGTGCGGGACACGGCGGCGATGCTGGACCTGCTGCAGGGGCCCGAACCCCATGCGCCGTACTGGATGCCACCCCCGGCCACGTCCTATCTGGCCGGGCTGTCGCGCCCGCCTCGACCCTTGCGCATCGGCTTCACGACCGACGCGCCCACCGGCACGCCGGTCGACCCGCAGGCCGTGGCCGCCGTGGAGGATGCCGCACGCCTGCTGACGGATCTCGGACACCATGTCGAAGCCGTTCCCTTGCCATTCGACGGCCCCGCATTGATGGCCGATTTCATGCAGGGCTGGTTCTGCGTGC
>JAJUHM010000415.1 GCA_029279925.1 Aquabacterium olei | reverse complement strand
ATGTCCGCCGCACCGCCCCGGTGGGCGACCGGCTGGAAGCCGCGTTCGAGCTCGCCGCCAACGATGCCTTCCTGCAGGCCCGGTTCAGCCCGGGTCAACTCGGCCCGCATGCCGTGCGCAGCCGCATCGTGGTCGAGGTGATTTTCGAGACCCTGCCGGCCGACGGCGCAGAGTCCCGCGGCGTCCGGGTGGCGAGCACGCACTGACCCTCAGCAGGACGGATCGCCCGGTGCAGCGGCGCCCCCACGACGCCGCCTTGCCGGGCAGCCCCGCCATCGCCGATGATGCAGGGTCACGTCAACCGCCCGCATCATGCACGTCGCTGCCCTCCAGATGGTGTCCACGCCCCGCGTGGCCGACAACCTTGCCCAGGCCCTGGCCCTGATTGCCGAGGCTGCCCAGGCCGGCGCCGAACTCGTCGCCCTGCCGGAGTACTTCTGCCTGATGGGCCAACGCGATGCCGACAAGCTCGCCATCGCCGAACCCCTGGCCGATGCGGCCGCACCCGACGCCGCCACGGCGCCGCTGCAGGCGGCCCTCGCCCAGGCGGCCCGCCAGCACCGCGTGTGGCTGGTGGCGGGCACCCTGCCTCTGCTCAGCCCCGAGCCCGGTCACGTCTTCAACACCACGCTGGTCTATGACCCCGAGGGCCAGCGAGTCGCCCGCTACGACAAGATCCACCTGTTCTGCTTCGACGATGGCGAACGCCGCTACAACGAAGCCGCCACGCTGACGCCGGGCCAGGCGCCCACGGCCTTCTGGCTTACCGACCGGGCCGGCGAACGCTGGCGCGTCGGGCTGGGCGTCTGCTACGACCTGCGCTTTCCCGAGCTGTTCCGGCGCCTCGGCCAGCCGGACGCCCTCGACCTCATCGTGCTGCCCGCGGCCTTCACCGACACCACCGGCCGCGCGCACTGGGAACTGCTGCTGCGCGCCCGCGCGGTCGAAAACCTCTGTCACGTGCTTGCGCCGGCGCAGGGCGGACTGCACGAAAACGGCCGCCGCACCTTCGGCCACTCGCTGGCCATCGGCCCGTGGGGCGAGGTGCTCGCCGTACAGCCCGAAGGGCCCGGTGTGGTGATGGCCCGGCTGGATCGGCAACGGGCGCAGGACGTGCGCCGCCAACTGCCCGCACTGACGCACCGCGTCATGCAGGGCTGAGCGGGCGCCGCCCCCTGCGGGCGAATCAGGTCCGCGGCGCTCCCGGCAAAGGCGAGCCTGGATCACCCCATGCGGGCGAAGCCTGAGCGAGGTCGCCCCCCTCAGCCGCCCCCAGCGCACCGAACAGCGACAGCGCATGCGCCTGCATGCCTTCACGGAAGTGCTTGCGATCGAACAGCTTGGCCTGCGCTTCCACCGGCAAGTCGGTGATGTTGATCACGTGACGCCGGATCAGCGCATCGATCAGGTCTTCCAGCACCCGCACCAGATCGGCGTCGAGTGCGGCGAAGCGCTGCTGATCCCGGTCCTGCCCCAGAAAGGCCACCACCTCCGGGTGATCGGGGGGCAAGGCCTCGCCACCGGGCACCGGTTCACGGTGCAGGCTGACGAGGCGGCCCTCGGCGTCGCGCAGGACATGGAGCATGGGAACGGGGCGCAGTGGCAGGATGGAATGGCTTTTTTATCGACCGGCCACCGATCGACTTGAACCGCCCGCACCAAAAAAAGGCCGCCGGACAAGCCGGCGGCAGGGACGTGGAACACGCCAAAGGAGAACGGACCATCGCGTCCTGGGTGCACGCAAGCGGCGGGCCAGGTCGGGTGGCCCGGGCGCGCACCAGCGCGGGTCAGAGCTCCCCGTAGGAGTGCAGGCCCGACAGGAACATGTTGACGCCCAGGAAGGCGAACGAGGTCACGAGCAGGCCCGCCAGGGCCCACCACGCGGCGAACGTGCCACGCAGGCCCTTCATCAACCGCATGTGGAGCCAGGCGGCATAGTTCAGCCACACGATCAGGGCCCAGGTCTCCTTGGGGTCCCAGCTCCAGTAGCCACCCCAGGCCTCGGCGGCCCAGAAGGCGCCCAGGATGGTGGCGATGGTGAAGAAGGCAAAGCCCACCGCGATGGACTTGTACATGACGTCGTCAAGCACATCGAAGGCCGGCAGACGGGCCGCGATGGGCCGGCGTGCGGCGATGATGGCGGCCACGATCAGCGCCGCCACCCCGAAGTAGATCGCCCAGTAGGTGCTCAGGCCGCCATCGGTGCCCGGCTTGGCGCGGAACACAACCGGCTCGAAGCACAGCACGACGCCCATCAGCCACAAGGGGGCGAGCTTCCACCACCGGGTCTCACCCGCGTGGTGCTTCACCAGGTAGGCGAACGCCACCATGGCGGCCAGCGCGAAGGTGCCATAGCCCACGAAGTTGGCCGGCACGTGCAGCTTCATCCACCAGCTCTGCAGCGCCGGCACCAGCGGCTGGATCTCGTGGGCGCCGCGCACCACGGCGTACCACAGCAAAAAGCCCACCGAGGCACTGACCACCAGCATCACGAAGGCGCCGAGCGAGCCCAGGGCCTGCCCCATCCGGGCAAAGCGGTCTTCGTAGTACAGCCAGTACGCCGTCGTCAGCCACGCGAACAGCACGAACACCTCATAGAGGTTGCTCACCGGGATGTGGCCGATGTCCGGGGCGATCTGGTGGCTCTCGAACCAGCGCACCAGCGTGCCGGTGATGGCCATGAACACACCCGCCCAGGCAAAGCGCGAGGCCAGCCGGGTGGCCGTGTCGCCCTTGCCGACCACGCCGATCCAGTAGAACACCGTGCTGAGGAAAAACAGCACGCTCATCCACAGGATGGCACTCTGGCTGGACAGGAAGTACTTGAGGAGGAAGACGTGGTCGGCCTGCGCCAGGTCGGCACCATGGTTGTCGGTGGTGCGCAGGTAAAGCGCCATCGCGGCCCAGGTGGCCAGCCCACAGCCCGTCAGCAGCAGACGCAGCGGACGCCAGAACCAGGCCAGCGCGATCAGGCTGGGCACCGATCCGGCCAGGATGGCCTTCTCATAGCCATCCATCGATGCGCCGTGGGCCTGCCAGGCCCAGCCGGCCACCGCGACCACCAGGGCGGCAAACAGCCAGTCGCTCAGGGGCCGGCGGGCGGCCGTGGCCACGGGCAGGGCGGTGGTCGAGCTTGTCGTGTTCATCTCTCGTACTCCTCGGATCAGGCCCGCGCTTCGGGCGCACCCGGCTGCGGGGCCGGCGTGGCGCCCAGCAGGGCTTCACGCAGGCGGTCAAACTCGCGGTCGGTGTCCAGGGTCTGGCGTGTCGACGACAAGGCCATGCGCACGGCACTGCCGCCCTGCCCGTCATCCTGCACCCACACCCACAGGCGGCGCT
>JAJUHM010000414.1 GCA_029279925.1 Aquabacterium olei | reverse complement strand
ATGGAGGCGACGGCCTGCTGCACCGCCTGCAGCGCGCGCTCGGTGCCGGCCTCGCGCACGCGGCGCTGCGTCTGCCACTGCTGCAGGGCCTTTTGCAAGTCGGCGCGGCTGGCGTCATACGCAGCCGCACCGGCACCGGTGGCCGCGGCCACCGCATCCCGCCGCGCGCTCAGGCTCGCCTCCAGCGCTGGGTAAAGCAGGGCCACATCGTGGACGCCGTCGCGCTCCTTGGCCGAAAAGGCGATATCGCCCAGCATCGTGCTGTAATAAGCGAACGCCAGCGCCGCCATGGCCGCCAGCAGCAAGGCACCCAGCAGCGCCATCTTGGGCGCGAACGGCAGGTTGCGCATCAACAGCACCCCCGGGGCCATCACGCCGTGGGCGGCGAAGGCAGAGTCCGCAACGGGCTTGCTTTCGGGTACCCATTCCGTGGAATCGACAGGCACGACACTCCTGTTCGGCGGTGTATTCATGACACGACTCGGTGCAGGTTGGGGAAAGACGCCAAGGCCAGACGGCCTACAAAAGCTTGGTCCATTCAAGAGGTAACCGTCGGGCCCAGACCCGCGCTGCCCAGCAGCGCTTGAATATCCATCAGGATCAACATCCGGTCCGCCACCGTGGCCACGCCGCGCACAAAGGCGGTGTCGATCTGCTGCGACGCCAAGGCGGGGGCGGAGCGGATCTCTTCGGGCGACAGAACGATCACATCCGACACCGAATCGACCACCACCCCCACCGTCGCGCGCTGGAGGTTGAGCACGATGACCACGGTGGCGCTGCCATACGCGGCCTCGGCGCACCCCAAATGCAGCCGCAAATCCACGATGGGCACGATGACGCCGCGCAGGTTGACCACCCCCAACATTTGCGGCGCGGACTGCGGCACCCGCGTCGGGCGTTCGTAGGAGCGAATCTCCTGCACATGCAGGATATCGATGGCGTACTCCTCCCCGCCCAGCCGAAAGGACAAATACTCGCGACTGCCCAGGGGGACTGAGCCCGTTTGCAGCGCACTGGGCGAAGCGTCGGTCACCGCCATATTCATGATCTACACCTCGTTTGGGATCGTCGGCTCAAGCTGCGCCCAGCCGGGGCAGTTCCACGACGTTGGAAGCCTCGGCCAAACGGAATACTCGTAGGGCTTCGAGCAAATCGTGTGCCTGTCGTTGCAGGGCCTGCGCCGCGGCGGTCGCTTCCTCGACCAACGCGGCGTTTTGCTGCGTGGCCTGCTCGAGCTGACTCATCGCGGCGTTGATCTGCACGATGCCTTCGGATTGGTCTTGCGCCGAGGCCGACACTTCGCCAATCGTATCGGCTACGCGCTGCACGGCATTGACCACCTCCATCATCGAGCTGCCTGCGGCCTGCACCTGCTGGCTACCGCTATGGATCTGAGCCACGCTTTCCTCGATCAGCGCCTTGATCTGGCGCGCCGCTTCGGCGCTGCGTTGCGCCAGCGAGCGCACTTCGCCAGCCACGACCGCAAACCCGCGTCCGGCTTCGCCCGCCCGCGCGGCCTCCACCGCCGCGTTGAGCGCCAGGATGTTGGTCTGGAAGGCGATGCCATCGATGACGCCGGTGATGTCGGCGATGCGCTGGCTGCTGGCCTGGATGGCCTCAATGGTCGCGATCGCCTGGCGAGCGCTGTCGCCACTGCCTTGGGCGACCCGCGAAGCTTGATCTGCCAGTTGGTTGGCGGTGCGGGCCGCGTCGCTGCCATGGCGAACCGTCTCGGCGAGCGCCGTGGTGGAAGCGGCGGTCTGTTCCAAGCTGGCCGCCGACTGTTCCGTGCGGGCCGACAGATCCTGGTTGCCGCGGGCAATCTGCTCGGCTGCAACCGCCACCTGCTCGGCCATCTGCCGGAAACGCACCAGCAAGTCCTGCCACGTGCGGCGCAGCGTTTCGGCACTGGCCGCCAGCTGGCCAAACTCGTCCTGGCTATTCGCGCGGATGGGCTGATCGAGCTGGCCCTGGGCCAACTGGTGCAGACCGTGACACACCTGGCGCAGCGGGCTCAGTATGCGCCGGCGGATGAACCAGGCCAGCAAAGCGATGTTGGCGAGCAGGGTGACACCAATGATGGTCCACATGAACACGAGATCTTCACGGCTCGGCTGGGTGGTGTGGGTGTCGCGCTGCATCGATACGGCCACCCACTGCCATGGCCCATGGTGGTGCCACACCACATTGACGGGGCCCGTGTCGGGCAGTCCGTCGAAGTCGGGCCAATCGAGCCGCCCGTGCTCCTGCTGGCCGGCCCGCTCACGCAAAGCTTGCAGTAGCGAATCCTGCGCTTGCAGCGGCTTGGCGTCCAGCCCCAGCCAGTGGCCCTCGTGCACACCCTTGCCGATGTCCAGTATCCCCACCTGCCGGGTTTCGGAATCCAGCGCCCGCAGCATCTTGTCCAGCACGCTCAATTCGGACGCCAGGTCGTAGCCGATGAACAGCACCGCGCGCACCTGGCCGTCGAACTTGACGGGCTCGTAGACCGTCATATAGTGGCGGCCAAACAGCGTAGCCTTGCCGACGTAGCGCTCGCCTTTCATCAGCTTGTCGTAGGCAGGGTGGGTCTTGCCCAGCTGCGTGCCCACCGCACGCGCGCCATCTTGCTTTTTCAGGCTGGTGGTGATGCGCGTGAAGTCATCGCCGCGCCGCTCGAAGATCGTGGCCACACCGCCCGTGCGTTGGTGGAAGAGGTCCACGCCACGGATGTCACCTTCAAGTGGCTCGCCGTCGTAGAGCAGCTTGCTCTCGGCCGACCACGACAGCATCAGCGGGTTGACGATGGTCTTGAACTCAGTCATCAACCGCTCGGCGTTGCGTTTGCCCGAGCTGTCGATCTGTTCCAAGACGGTGATGATCGACCGCACGTCGTCGGCGTGCTGGGCCAAGGCGCCATCGCGCTCATCACGGTACATGGTGACCGAAAACACGGCCAACCCAACGATCATCGCCAACCACGCCAGCATGAGGGCCATCGTCAACTGCACACCGATGCGGTGGTGCCACGACAACAAAGCGGAACGATTCACTGTGTTCGTCATCGTCAAAGTCCTGGATAGGGTATGGGTGGGGTTGGTAAACGCGTGTGGGTGGGCGTTGTTTGCAACGAAATACAACCCGCCCGAGGCGGCTTGCCATCAGCGCGGCAGGCCTTGCAAAGGCCACTGTTGTGCCGGCATCGGCTTGCCGTAGAGATAGCCCTGCAGGGCATCGCAGCGCCGCTGCAGCAGCCATTCCGACTGCTCGCGCGTTTCCACCCCTTCGGCCACGACCGTAATCTGCAATCGGTGAGCCAGCTCCAACACGGCTTCCACGATGCAGGCGTCGTCGGGGT
>JAJUHM010000413.1 GCA_029279925.1 Aquabacterium olei | reverse complement strand
GCCACCACCAGCCTGCCGGCCAACTGGTCGGCTCAGTACGTGATCTTCCGCATGTGCCAGAGCGAGGGGGCCATCAACCCCGAAACCTGCGCCATGCCCACCACGGGCACGGGGGGCGGCTCGACCAAGCGCGGCAAGCTGGACTACGCCGACTATGCCCGCTTCGGCAGCGCCGCCAGCCCCTACTACCGCGTGATCGTGCGGATCCAGGGCGATCGCAACACCGTCAGCTACACCGAGACCCTGGTGCATTTCTGACCCGACTCAGGAGCAGACCGATGCTGAACCGCCCCTTCGCCCTGCGCTCCGCCGCCGTCCTGTCGGCAGTGATGGCCCTGCTGCATGCCCCCCTGGCTCAGGGCGGGCTGACCGACATCGCCAGCGAGCCCCTGATCACCTCGCAGACGGCCGCCAAGCCCAACATCCTGTTCATCCTCGATGACTCGGGCTCGATGTCGTGGGAGTTCATGCCCGACGAGATGAGCCCCACCGACACCTACGGCTACAAGGCCGCCCAGTGCAACGGCGTGGCGTACAACCCGGCCACCGTCTACGAGCGCCCGCAGACAGCAGACGGCCGGGTGTTCCCGGCCATGGCGATCGGCGCGGCCTGGTCGAACGGCTTCATGCCGACCATCGGCACGGACGTGGCCACCACCAGCAGCACCAGCCTGACCATGCCGGCCGTGGGCACGAACACCCGCACCGGCGTGACCGTGGCCGCAGCCCCCGCCTCGCTGACGGTCGCCAGCACCACCAACATCAAGGTCGGCAACCGGATTGCGGCCATTGCGACCGAGAACACGGCGCACTGGGTCACGGGCATCGTCACGGCCGTCAGCGGCTCGACCGTCACGTTCACGCTGGACTTCGCCTCGGCCACCGGCACCTACCGAAGCTGGACGGTGGGCCCCGTCAGCACAGTCAACGCGGCCGGTGGCACCTACTACACCTACAGCGGGGCCCAGCCCGCGTTGGGCTGGGCCTACACCAGCAGCGGCGTCAACACCTCCAGCACCTTCTATCAGGAATGCCGCAGCCGCATCGGCAACACGCCTGGATCGCGCGTCTTCACCAGCGTCTCGGTGCCCGCGAGCTCGTCCGAGGCCGGCAACTACGCCAACTGGTACAGCTACTACCGCACCCGCATGCTGACGATGAAGACCGGCGTCAGCCGGGCCTTCAACGACCTCGACGACAAGAAGCGCATCGGCTACACCCGCATCAGTGACAGCTCCGTCACGGGTTCGAGCTTCCTGCCGATCGCCGACTTCGACGACGCGCAGAAGGTGCGTTTCTACAGCCAGCTGTTCACGGCCCCGACCGGCGGCACCACGCCCCTGCGCGGCGCCCTGGCCAAGGCCGGCCGCTACTACGCCGGCAAGGCGCCCGGCCAGACCAGCAGCAACGACCCGGTCCAGTACAGCTGCCAGCGCAACTACGCGGTGCTGTCCACCGACGGCTACTGGAACACCGGCAGCGAAACCTCGACCTATGGCCCGCTGCAACTGGACGGCACCACGCGGGTCGGCCAGCAGGACGGCCTGGAGGTGCGCCCGATGTACGACGGGGCGGCCATCGTTGTCACCTCGACCAGCACCATCACCCGGCAGTCGCCACAGCAGCAGACTGCATCGACCTACCAGACACTCAAGAACCACCGGCGCACGGCCTACACCGGCGTCCGGGACACCTGGACCTGCGGCACCAGCAAGCCCATGAAGGTGACCCAGTGGACGGAGCAGCAGACCGAGACCGTCTACACCCGCACCACCGTCGTGGCCGACGTCATCAAGACCCGCACGCACACGGTCGAGACCACCAACGGCCGTGTCACGCGCGACGTCTACGGAGACTGGTCCGTGGCCAGCAGCACCGAAATCAGCCGCGTGGAGAACCAGCCCGTCAGCAGCAGCATGGGCAGCTGGGGCACCGTGTCCGGCTCGACCAAGACCTCCTGCGTGGCCTCCACCACGTACACCAGCACGCCGACCTATTCGTCGACATCGCTGTTCAGCACCAACGGCCCCAACCTCTACGGCACGGCCGAGGCCGACCTGGTCACGCCCACCCAGACCGAGAGCGAACCCGAGGCCGTGACCACGACATCCGGCGGTTCGAGCAACAGCCTGTCTGACGTGGCGCAGTACTACTACCGCACCGACCTGCGGACCTCGACCCTGAACAACTGCACCGGCAGCCTGGGGCTCGACGTGTGCGCCAACGACGTGACCGCCTCCGACCGGGACAACGCCACCCACCAGCACATGACGACGTTCACCATCGGGCTGGGCGTCAAGGGCACGCTGGCTTACGACCCGAACTACCTCACCCAGACCAGCGGCGACTACGTCAACCTCAAGAACGGCCCTGCGGTGTGGCCCGTGCCGAGTGAGACCACCTCAGGCGGCTCGGCCAACAACGTCGACGACCTGTGGCACGCGGCGGTCAACGGGCGCGGCCGCTACTTCAGCGCCAACGATCCGGAAACGCTGTCCCAGGCACTCAACGACGTCTTCAAGGACGTGGAAAAGGCCAACGGCGCCGGCACCTCGGCCGCCACCAGCTCACTGGAGCCGGTTCAGGGCGAGGACCAGATCTACCTCGCCTCGTACGCCACCGTGGCGTGGACGGGCGACGTGAAAGCCTACGACTTCTCGGTCAACAAAGAGACGGGCGAGGTCGCCAAGACCGTCGCGTGGAGTGTGCTCGACTCGCTGAATCGCCTGGACGCCAGCACCGCCCGTACCCGCCTCGTCTATTACATGGGCCGCTCGACCACCGAGGGCGTGACCACGAACGAGCTGCGCCAGCTCACGTGGAGCAACCTGTCGGGCGACGGCCATTCCTCCGCCTTCACCGGGCTGTGCAGCAAGACCCCCGTGCCGGGCCAGTGTGCCGGCCTCAAGACCACCAACTCCGCCGGCTTCACCCAGAGCCCGCTCGACATGGCCAACAACGGCACTGCCCTGCTGGACTACCTCCGCGGGGACCCGACGCACCAGGTCGGCGCCCTGCCAGACTACGGCCTGTTCCGCGCCCGTGAGCACAAGCTCGGCGACATCGTCGGGGGCTCGCCGGTCTATGTGGGCCCCCCCGTTTTCAGCTACGGCGACCCCGGCTACGGCAGCTTCAAGCAGGCCAAGGCCAGCCGCGAGCCCATGCTGTACGTGGCCGCCAACGACGGGATGCTGCACGCCTTCTCGGCCGCCCGCAGCGAGGACCGGGGCGGCGGCGTCGAGAAGTGGGCCTTCGTGCCCTCGATGGTCATCCCGCACCTCTACCGCCTGGCCGACACCGAGTACGCGTCGCGCCACCGCTTCTACGTCGACGCGCCCCCGGTGGT
>JAJUHM010000412.1 GCA_029279925.1 Aquabacterium olei | reverse complement strand
GAACCCACCCCGAACAGCACGCCGTTCGGGTTCAGCAGGAACACCTGCCCGTTGGCCTGGATCTGCCCGAAAACCTGCGTGGCCGAACTGCCCGTCACCAGGTTCAGCGCCACGGCCTGCGCCGAGGGCTGCACGAACTTCAGCACCTCGCCAGCGGCGACGCCCAGGCTGTCCCAGTGGATGCGCACGGCGCTGGTGGACTGATTCACGGTGGTGGTGGCGCCCGCCACGTCGACCGTGGCTCGCCCCTCGACCACCTGCGGATTGACGCCCGCCGCGTGCGCGGAGGTGATGACCGCCGCGGCGGCACACACCAGCGACGCGCCCGCCTTGCCACGCCCGCGGGCGAACTCGGCCACAGCCACGAAAGCGCCACAAGCGTCGCGCCACACCAACCTGTACATCTGGTTCATGAAAGCACCTGACGACGAAAAGACAAAAGGAATCCGCGCCCCCGCAGGGGCCCAGAAAACAAAAACGGAGATGAGGGCCTTGCCGGACTCAGCCGCGCGCAGCGCGCCGACGCGAAGCCGACACCCCGGCGACCACACCCAGACCGGCCAGGGCCAGCGCCACCGAAGACGCTTCGGGCACCGGCGCTGCCAGGGTGTTGAGGATCACCTGACCGCCCGACTGGACGCTGGCAAAACCGATGCTGGCGCCTTCCAGCTTGAAGGTGCCGGGCTCAAAGGTCTGGGTCACGCCTGCCACACGGGTGAAGGTGGTGGGATCATCCGGCAGGCCCTCGATCTCGAGGCCGAACTCGGCCTTCGTGCCGCCGCCTGCCAAAGCGGGCCCGAAAGACAGCACGACACGGCCGGACAACAGGCCGCTGGGCGCGACCAGATCTTCATCCGGAGCCCCCGAACAGAACCCCAGCAAAGACGAGGTGCTGCCGCTGCCGCAGGCCGCCCCGGTGGCGGGGGTGTAGGCCAGCACCACCCCGTTGAACGTCGAACCAATGGCCTGGCTGCCCGAACCGAACAGCCCGGTGCCACCGCCGAAGGACATCGCGAAGATCAACTGATCCGTGGTGGCGCCCGTCGGCTCGAACTTGAAGCTGATCTCGTACGAGCCTGTACCGGAGAGGTCAACGTCCCACTGCGCGGGCGTCTGGCCGGGCTTGTAGGGAACGAGCGAGGTGGTCAGGCCACCGACAAAGGGAATCTGCAGGTCCGAGACCGTGGTGGCGTGCGCAGCAACACCTGCGAGTGCCAGCGCAGCGGCGATCAGCGATTTTTTCATGCTCGTTACCTCCAGTACTTTGTTCACGATACAAAGGGTAACGAAACACACGGCCTGACGCCATCCCGAAGGCAGAGGGGGCGCCCCCTAAAAGGGCCCGCAAGTGATCCCCGGAGTGCCAAATACAACACACGGAGACCGAAAAACCCAGTCCAACACCGCCCCCCTCGTTCAGAGGGGTCGGTTTTTATCCCTGTCAGGTGCGCGACGCTGCGGGGCCAGCAGCAGCCACGAGGCGACCGGCCACAGCATGGACTCGAACAGCGGTGCGAGCACCAGCGACCACCCCGGCAGGCCAGCCCCGGCCACGAGGCGCACCAGCAGCGACACCGCATGCGCCGCGACAAACAGCGGCCCGATCTGCACCGCCTGGGACGGCACGGTGAACCACAGCAAGCGCCGGTGCACCGTGATGGCAAAGAAGCTCAACAGCGTGTAGGCCAGGGCATGCTGGCCCAGCAGCGCCCCTTGGTGCACGTCCATCACCAGGCCGAACACGAAGGCCGCCCCCACGCCGACACGCCGCGGCTGGTGGACGTTCCAGAACACCAGCGCCACCGCCAGCAGATCGGGCGTGCCAGCCCACCGCCCCCAGGGCAGCAGGTTGATCAGCAAGGCCACGATCAGCGAGAACCAGATGAAGACCGGGTTGACCGGCAGCAGCAGTTGGCTGCCACGCGGCATCATGGCTGCACTCCCGATGGGGTCACCGTCACCGACGATGCCGGCTTGTGCTGGCGGCCCGCAGCCGAGGCACCGGACGCCGCGGCATCGACCGGCCGGGCCGGCAGACGCGACGACACCGGCTCGAGCAGCAGCACGTGGCGGGCGCTGTCGGGGTGGGCCAGCGGCATCAGCGCGATCCGGGCGAACGCGGAATCGGCGCGGCGATCCACCCGCAGGACCTTGGCCACCGGCAACCCGGACGGGTAGACACCATCCAGCCCGGACGTCTGCAGCACGTCACCCACCTGCACGTCGGCGTTGCCCGCCATGAAGCGCAACTCCATCCCGCGGGTCTCGGGCTGGCCGTAAGCCACCCCCCGCTGCTGCGTGCGCACATTGATCACGGGCACGGCGGCCTCCTTGTCGATCACCAGCGTCACCTCGGAGGTCAGCGGGTAGACGCGGGTCACCTGCCCCAGCACACCCGTCTCGTCGATCACCGGCGAGCCCAGCACAGCCCCGTGGCGCCCCCCCTGGTCGATGACAACCTTGCGCGTGTACGGATCCGGCGCGTCATAGAGGACTTCGGCCGCGCGGGTGCCGACTTCGATGCGGGGGCGCAGCGCCAGCAACGCGCGCAGGTGGTCGTTCTCGCGCTCGAGCTGGCTCATGCGCGTGATGCGCTCGGACTGCTCGGCCAGCAGGCGTTCGGCACGGGCTTGGGTGCGGCGGGCTTCGTCCACCCCGGCCAGGTACTGACTCAGGTCCGCCCACCAGCGCGAGGGCGCCATCACCACCTCCTGCACCGGGTGCAGCACGGTCGCGATCACGGCACGCAGGGGCTCGGTCATCTTCCAGCGCGCGTCGGCCACCATCAGAAAGACGGCCAGGGCGGCGAAAAACATCAGGCGCGTGAACGCCGACGGCCCTTGCTTGAAGAAGGGCGGCGGCGTTCGGTCCAGCGTGGCCAGGGGCATGTCGGCGACTCAACCCAGAAGGGGTGTCGGCGGGCGGCGAGGCAGCATGCGGGCCGCCCTGACCGCACGCACCGGGCGGGCTTACTCCGAGGTGAAGATGCTGCCCAGGCGCTCCATGCGCTCCAGGGCCATGCCGCAGCCGCGCACCACGCAGGTCAGCGGGTCTTCGGCCACCAGCACCGGCAGGCCGGTTTCTTCGGCCAGCAGGCGGTCGAGGTCGCGCAGCAGGGCGCCGCCACCGGTCAGCATCATGCCGCGCTCGGCGATGTCGGCGCCCAGCTCGGGCGGGGTCTGCTCCAGCGCGTTCTAGACGGCCGAGACGATCTGGTTGAGCGGGTCGGTCAGGGCTTCGAGGATCTCGTTGGACGAGATGGTGAAGCTGCGCGGCACGCCTTCCGACAGGTTGCGGCCCTTGACTTCCATCTCCTTGACCTCGGAGCCCGGGAAGGCGCTGCCGATTTCCTTCT
>JAJUHM010000411.1 GCA_029279925.1 Aquabacterium olei | reverse complement strand
GTGGGCATTGGTCTGGCCGGCGGCTGCGGCGCGCAGGGCCTGCATGACGCGCCCCCGGTCTTGCGGCAACACACAGCGCAGGCACCGGCGGGCAGAGCCGCGCTGTTCTGAAAGAGGCAGGCCGAGCAAGCGCGAGAACCCGGTGCTCCAGTGCACCAGCGGATGCCGCCTGCTGTGCTGGAAGAAGCCCACGTGCCCCGCCGCTTGCGCCAGTTCCACCAGCTGCTGGTTGGCGCGCAGGCCCTTTTCCGCAGCGGCCAGTGAGGCCTCGTCCTGCTGTCGTTCCGTGATGTCCGTGAAGCTCGCGATGGCCCCGCGCGGTGCGCCGCGCCCATCGAACAGCGGCACCGCATGCGCAATGACCTTGCGCACGGCGCCATCCGGTGCCCTGATCGTGAGCTCGACGTCCTTTTGGGCCCAGCCCGAGCGGGCGGCCTTCTGCAGCGGCAGCGCGTCGGGGGGCACCACCATGCCCTGCTGGTACATCGGGCAGTCAGGCCAGCCGCTGCGTTCCGTCTGCACCATGTCGCCGGTCTGCTCGGTGGCCTCGCCCAGCATGCGGGTCAGGGCGGGGTTGCGCAACACATGGCCGCAGTCCCGCTCCTGCGTCATCGCCAGCCCGATGGGGCTGCTGCGAAACAGGGTTTCGAACTCGGCTGCCTGGCGTTGAAGCCGCTCGTGGGCGATGTCGCGCTGCGCCTCCTCGCGCTGCAGCGCCTGCTCCAGCATGATGAGTTCGCGGACGGTGCTGGGTTCTCCCCGCCGCTGGGGGCCATGCAGCGCCAGAGCCCGGAGGGGCCCGGCGACCCGGCTGGCCACGCCCATCGCGAGCAGCATGCCCGCCACCAGGGAGGCCAGGCCCATGAGCAGGGCGGAGGCGACCGAGGCGCGGTGGGCCTGGTCCAGCGGTTCGGCCGGCTCGCCGATGACCACGCCCCAGTGGCCCGGCTGGATGCGCTGCCAGGCACCATAGGCCTCACCTCCCTCGAGGATGCCGATGCGACCGGTGCCGGAGGGGCCGTCGTTCAGTCGCACGCGGGTCAATTCGGGCAGGGGCTTGGCCACCACGGCCTCTCCTCCCCGGTTGCGTGCGACCAGGCGCAGCTCGCCGTCGAAGATGGACATGAAGGCGCTTTGCGGCAAGGCGGAGGTGCCGATGAGGCTCATCCAGCTCGTCGGGGAAATCCAGGCCCCGAGCGCATAGGCCAGCTTCCCCTGCACCCGTACGGGTACGAGCACCCCTGTCGCGGGGCGACCGTCCGGCCCGGTCGTCAGGTTGGTCACGACCGGCTGGCCGGTTTGTGTGAGCCGCTTCAGCGCGGCCGCATCGTTGAATCGGCCCAGTGGCTGGCCTGCCGGCTGTTGGGTGTTGAACACGATGTGTCCGTCCAGCTCGGCGAGGAACACGCTGCTCCAGCTCTGCCGCGGCGAGGGCAGCGCCGCCATCGAGGTGAAGACCCCGGCCAGATCGCCCTGCTGCAGCTGATCGGTCAGGGCCAGAACCTGCAGCGCCTCCGCAGACGACGTCAGTTCGCGGTCGACGGTGAGCGCAAAGGCGCGGACCGCGCGGGCCATGTCTGCGTCGAGCTGTTCCTTGCTCTCGACCGCTTGCTGGGAGATCAGCCACGCGGCAAGCAAGGTCACCGGCACGGTGGCCAGCAAGGTCACGGCCAGGAGGTGAGCACGCAATGACGCCGTGGACCAGCGCAGCCGTGACCACGCATCACCTTTGTAAAACACGCTCAAACCTCATGACTGCGCTGCATCGACGAATCCGACAGGGTACTGCGCCGGGGCCGCTCGTCAAGACCCCACGCGGGCGGCGGCCGGCAGGGCGAGGCCGGCGCCGCGACGCGCTCAGGTGGTCTTGACGCCCAGCTTGCGTGCGACGTCCTGAGCCATGGACAGATGATGCCGCAGCGTCGGCAAGGTGGTCTGCACGAATTCCTTCATGCTGCTGTCGGTGAGCTGACCCTCGGCCTTTTGAAACAGGTCGATGTCGGCCTGATGGTCTTGCAAGCCGACCTGCCGGATGAACTGGCGATCGAACTCCTGACCCTTGGCCTTGCCCAGTCGCTCGATGACCTGGCGCTTGGCCGCCGGCACGGCGTTGGGCAGGCTCATGCGCGTCCCCACCAGCTGGGCCAGCCTGTTGTTCGCGCTGCCATGGTCGTCCACCAGCGTGGTGGCCATGCTCTTGACGTCGGGGTGCTCGGCCCGTTCGACGGCCAGCTGGGCCACCGCCACCTCGTACAGGCCGGCCTCGGTGGCTGCGCGTGCGAAGGCCTGATCCTGCGCGCTCAGCGGGGCCTGGCTGCTGGCGCCGGGCGTGACCGTGCTGGGCGCGGGCGCAGCACCCGGGGCCGTGGTGTCGCCCCCCGTGCCCGTGCCCGTGCCCATGCCGCTGCCCGTGTTGCCCGTCGTGCCGGTGGACCCGCTGGTGTCGCCCGAGCCCGTGGCGCCCGCCGTGCCGCCCGGGTTGTCCGTGCCGGTGCCGGACATGGCGCCCGGTGTCGTGCCCATGGTGCCGGCGGTGCCCGTATCCGGCGCGCTGGCTGGGTTCATGTCACCCGTGGTCTGGGCGTCGTCGCGGCGGTTGCAGGCGCCCAGCAGGGCCGAGGCCGTCAACAGGCAGGCCAGCAGACCGGTGAGGCGAAAGGTCCTGTGCATCATGTTCGCTCCTTGCGTGGATGGTGAGGAAGGAAGGGCTGACCGCGATGTCGGTCAGGGCCCGTCAGACATGGGCAATCCCCGTACCGCCCGCCAGCGTGGCGGGGCCGCCTCACACCATGTGCTCGGCCCGCACCCGCTCGTCGAAGAGCGCCATGTCGACGCCCAGGGCCTCGGCGGCATCGCGCAGCGTGAGACCCTGCTCGTGCGCATGCAGGGCCACCGCCGCCGCACGGTCGTAGCCGATGTGGGGCGCGAGCGCGGTCACCAGCATCAGGGTGCGCTCGCGCAGCTCGGCGATGCGCGGTGCGTTGGCCTCGAGCCCGCGCACACAGTGCGCCTCGAAGCTGGCGCAACCGTCGGCCAGCAGCCGTATGCTTTGCAGCACGTTGTGGGCCATGACGGGTTTGAAGGTGTTCAGTTCGAGGTTGCCGCTCGCGCCGGCCAGGCCGACCACCGTGTCGTTGCCCAGCACCTGCACGCACACCATCAGCAGCGCTTCGCACTGGCTGGGGTTGACCTTGCCCGGCATGATGGAGCTGCCGGGCTCGTTGGCTGGCAGAACCAGTTCGCCCAGCCCGCAGCGCGGGCCTGAAGCCAGCCAGCGAAGGTCGTTGGCCAGCTTCATCAGGGCCACGGCCAGCACCTTCAGTGCGCCGTGCAGGCCCACGATGGCATCGTGGGCCACGCCACGCGG
>JAJUHM010000410.1 GCA_029279925.1 Aquabacterium olei | reverse complement strand
CTGAAGGCCAAGGACGTGCCGGTGGTCGCCTTCTCGGTGGGTGAAGAAGAGCTGCGCGGTGTGGACACCAAGCCGCTGGTGGGCCACCTGGCCGCCTGGAACTACTTCATGTCGGTCAAGAACCCGACCAACGACGAGTTCATCAAGAAGTGGTCGGCTTATGCCAAGGCCAAGAACATCGCCGGTCACAAGGACAAGCCCTTGACCAACGACCCGATGGAAGCCACCTACATCGGCATCAACATGTGGGCCCAGGCCGTCAAGAAGGCCGGCACCACCGATGTGGACAAGGTGATCGCCGCCATGGCCGGTCAGACCTTCAAGGCCCCGAGCGGCTTCGTCGCCAAGATGGACGAGAAGAACCACCACCTGCACAAGCCGGTGTTCATCGGCGAAGTGAAGGCCGACGGCCAGTTCAAGGTGGTCTGGAAGACCCCGGGCCCGATCAAGGCCCAGCCCTGGAGCCCGTTCATCGCCGGCAACGACAAGAAGAAGGACGAGCCGGAAGCCAAGTAAGGCTGGATCAAGCGGATGCCCGTCTCCGCCAAGCGACGGGATGAACCAAGAAGCAGAGCGGTTCGCCCCTTGGGGGGTACCCCAGGGGGCGCTTTTTTTCCGCCGACAGAACGACATGACTGGAATGCCTGTGAAGACACCAGACGCCGCACCGACCCGCCGTCGCACCGGCCTCACGCGCTGGCTGGGCGCCGCCGTGATGGCCGCCCTGCTGGGCTGCCAGAGCGCCCACGCCCTGACGCCTGAAGAGGCCTACGCCGTGGCCGCCGGCGACAACGACGACCGCATCGCCGCGCTGCAGCAACTCCTGGCGAAGAACGACCCGGGCTTGCCCGCCTTTCTCGAGGCCTTGGCTGCCGACACCGTCAAGATCGCGGGGCAGCGTGCCTACATCGTCGATGGCGACGAGGCCCGCGAGGCCGCGACCGGCGCACCGGCCAAGTTGCCGGCCGATGCCGAGGACGTGGTGAACAACAACCGCATGTCCAGCGAGATCGAGGCGGCCCTGGCCGCCGGCAAGCTCACCTCGGCCGACCGGTCCGCCCGTGCTGAAGCCATCGATGCGCTCAGTGCGGCCGCCGACGAATCCAAGCTCGCGATCATCGACAAGGCCCTGGCTGCCGAACAGGACCCGAAGCTGCAGGCCCGGTTGCGCATGGTGCGCGCCAAGGCCCTGCTCAACGCGGCCGATGCGGCGTTGCGCCTGGAGGCCGTTCGTGCGCTGGGTGATCAGGCCAGCCCAGAAGCCCGCGCGCTGCTGATGGAGCGCCTGGCCGACGCGTCCGAAACGGACGGTGCCGTCAAGGGTGCGATGCAGGCCGAGCTCGACCACATCAACCGCAAGCTGGCCTGGGGCGAGTACGCCGGTGTGCTGTTCACCGGCATCAGCCTGGGCTCCATCCTGCTGCTGGCCGCGCTGGGCCTGGCCATCACCTACGGGCTGATGGGGGTCATCAACATGGCGCACGGCGAGCTGATGATGATCGGCGCCTACGCCACCTTCGTGATCCAGAACCTGTTCCGCCAGCACCTGCCACAATTCTTCGACTGGTACATCCTCCTGGCTGTGCCCGCATCCTTTTTTGCCGCGGCGGTGGTCGGCGCCATCCTCGAGCGCGGCGTGTTCCGCTTCCTGTACGGCCGCCCGCTCGAGACGCTGCTGGCCTCGTGGGGCATCAGCCTGATCCTGATGCAGGCCGTGCGCTCGGTGTTCGGCGCCCAGAACGTGCAGGTCGAGAACCCGAGCTGGCTGTCCGGTGGCGTCGATGTGCTGAGCAACCTCACGCTGCCCTATAACCGCCTGGCCATCATCGCGTTCGCTGGCCTGGTGCTGCTGGGCATGACGCTGCTGATTGCCCGCACCCGCATGGGTCTGTTCGTGCGCAGCGTGACGCAGAACCGGCCGATGGCCTCGTGCGTGGGCGTCAACACGGCCAAGGTCGACACCATGGCCTTCTCGCTGGGCGCCGGCATTGCCGGCCTGGCAGGCTGCGCGCTCTCGCAGATCGGCAACGTGGGCCCGGACCTGGGACAGAACTACATCGTCGACTCGTTCATGGTCGTGGTCACGGGCGGCGTAGGCCAGATCGCCGGCACGGTGTACGCCGCGCTGGGGCTGGGCATGGTCAACAAGCTGCTGGAAGGCTGGTCGGGTGCCGTGCTGGCCAAGATCATGGTGCTGGTCATCGTGGTGATCTTCATCCAGAAGCGCCCGCAAGGTCTGTTCGCCATGAAGGGCCGAGAGGCATGACACACCCCCTACACGCTTCGCGTGCCCCCTCAAGGGGGCCGAGCCGGGACATGCAGGCTCCTGAGGAGCTTGCATGCCCGGCGAGGTGCCGACCCTCCGTGGTCGGCGCGGCCGGCCGGGCCTGCCGACGGCCCGGCAAAGCCGGTTCCGTGGCCGCCTGCCTGATCGGTGCGGTGGCATGCGATTTGATCCTCACACATCAACGATGAGACCTATGACAAGTTCTGTCTTGTTCAAACCTCGCAGCGGGCTGATGCTCGGTCCAGTTGCCTGGTCCGCCCTGATGGCCGCTGTGCTCGCTGTGGTCGTGCTGGCCCCGGTGCTCAACCTGATGGTGCCGGCCGATTCGGCCTTCCACCTGTCCGACTACGCAGTCGGCCTCATCGGCAAGATCATGTGCTACGCCATCTGCGCGCTGGCCATGGACCTGATCTGGGGCTACACCGGCATCCTGTCGCTGGGCCACGGGCTGTTCTTTGCCCTGGGGGGCTATGGCATGGGCATGTACCTGATGCGCCAGATCGGCCGTGACGGCAGCTACGGCGCCGACATCCCGGACTTCATGGTCTTTCTGGACTGGAAGACCGTGCCCTGGCACTGGACGCTGAGCGAGAGCTTCATTGGCCAGATGCTGCTGGTGGTGCTGGTGCCGGGTTTGCTCGCCTTTGTTTTCGGCTTCTTTGCCTTCCGGAGCCGCATCAAGGGTGTGTACTTCTCGATCATCACCCAGGCGATGACGTTCGCGGCCATGCTGCTGTTCTTCCGCAATGAAACCGGTTTCGGCGGTAACAACGGCTTCACCGACTTCAAGCGCATCCTCGACATCCCGCTGGCGCAGCCATCCACCCGCATGGTGCTGTTCGTGCTGACCGGGCTGACCCTGATCGGCTTCTACCTGATGGCCCGTTGGCTGGTGAACACCAAGTTCGGCCGCGTGCTCCAGGCCATCCGTGATGCCGAGAACCGCGTCATGTTCTGCGGTTACAACCCGCTGGCCTACAAGCTCACCATCTGGACGATTTCGGCCGTGATGTGCGCGATCGCCGGGGCGCTGTATGTCCCGCAGGTCGGCATCATCAACCCCAGCGAGATGTCCGCGGCGGCCTCCATCGAGAT
>JAJUHM010000409.1 GCA_029279925.1 Aquabacterium olei | reverse complement strand
GCTGGCCCGGCTGGACACCGCGCGGCTGCAGGCCATGGTGGACGAGGTCGCCGGCGTGGCCGCCACGTTGTCGGCACCGCCGATGGCCGAGCGCAGGGCCCATGGATTGCGGCTCTTGCTGCTGGGCAGCGGCTTCACCCCGCGCCATGTGCAGGCCTTGCAGGGGGTGCCGGGCGCACAGATCGTGGCCCACCTGGGGGATGGGGCCGACACCGAGCTGGCCGCGCGGGGCTTGCAGGCCGACGCCGTGCTGGTGGAAATCGGCGCGCTGCACATGGACACGGCCCAGCGTCTGTGGCGGCTGGCACGGGTGGTGGGGGCGCGGCACCAGATCGTGGTGTATGGCTTTGCGAACACCCAGGTGCTGGAATCGCTTCGGGTGCGTTCGGCGGTGCTGCGCCGTGCCCCGATGGCGCCCGACGAGTGGGCGGCGCTGCTCACGGAGGAATTGCGCAGCTGGCAGAGCCTGGCCGAAGTGGCGCCGTCGGTGGCGCAGTTGGCCCCGCCGCCGCGCTTCGACGCCGATGCCCTGGACGCCCTGACCCAGGCCATGCCGCGCGTGGCATGCGAGTGCCCGCAGCACCTGGCTCAGCTGATCACCCTGCTTGGGCAGTTCGAGACCTACAGCGCCGACTGCGAAAGCCGTCAGCCTGCGGACGTGGCCCTGCATGCCTACCTGTTCCGCGTGGCGGGGCAGGCGCGCGCTCTGATGGAAGAGGCCCTGGTGACCGTGGCCCGCGCCGAGGGGGTCTCCCTGCCGGCCCGCGCCAGTGCGGTCGCTTCGGGCGATGTGCCCTTTGCCGAGTCGGGCTCGCCGGCGCGTGAGCCGGTCGTGTCATGAGCGTGACCTGGTCAGCGTGGGGGCAAGGCCTGGCGGTCGTGGTCGGTGCCACGGGTGGGATCGGCCGGGCCCTGCATGGCCGGCTCGTGCACGAGTGGGCGGGCGGGCTCGGGCAGCAGGGCGATGCCGTCCGGCCGGATGACGGCCGCGCCGTGATCGCCCTCAGCCGCCGCAGCACGCCGGCCCTGGACGTGCTCGACGAAGCCAGCGTGCAGGCCGCCGCCGCCCATGCGGCGGAGCGCGCCGGCATGCTGCAGCAGCCGGTCCGGCTGGTGGTCGATGCCACCGGGTTCTTGCATGGTGAGGGCATGCAGCCTGAAAAATCGTGGCGGCAGCTGGATGCGCGTCACATGGTGCATGCCTTTGCCGTCAACGCCATCGGGCCCGCGCTGTTGATGAAGCACTTCCTGCCGCTGCTGCCGCGCGAGGGCGGCAGTGTGTTCGCCACCCTGTCGGCCAAGGTCGGCAGCATCGGGGACAACCGGCTGGGCGGGTGGTACAGCTACCGCGCATCGAAAGCGGCGTTGAACCAGCTGGTGCGCACGGCTTCGGTCGAGTTGGCGCGCGGCCGGCCGCAGGCGGTGTGCGTGGCGCTTCACCCGGGCACGGTGGACACCGGCCTGTCGGCCTCGTTCGCGAAGACGGGGCTGACCGTGCACACCCCCGAACAGGCCGCGCAGAACCTGTGTGCGGTTCTGCGCGGGCTGACGCCGGCCGACAACGGCGGCTTTCTGGACTGGCAGGGGCAGCCCTTGCCCTGGTGAGCGTCGTCGCCGGGGCGGCGCTCAGGTTCCGGTGGCCGGTTCGGTCTGGCTGTCGCCGTCCTCGATGTCTTCGCCGAGGAAACCGCCGCTCTGGTGCGCCCACAGCCGCGCATACAGACCCCCCTGGGCCAGCAGCGTCGCATGGTCGCCTTCTTCGACGATGCGGCCCTGGTCGAGCACGATCAATCGGTCCATGGCCGCGATCGTCGACAGCCGGTGGGCGATGGCCACCACCGTCTTGCCCTCCATCAGGCGGTACAGGCTGGCCTGGATGGCGGCCTCGACCTCGGAATCGAGCGCGCTGGTCGCTTCATCGAGCAGCAGGATGGGTGCGTCCTTCAGCATCACGCGGGCGATGGCAATGCGCTGGCGCTGCCCGCCCGAGAGCTTCACGCCACGTTCGCCCACGTGGGCGTCGTAGCCCGTGCGGCCGGCCGGGTCGCTGAGGGTGGCGATGAAGTCGTGGGCCTCGGCCTTGTGCGCGGCGCGGACCATGTCGTCGTCGGTGGCGTCCGGGCGGCCATAGAGGATGTTCTCGCGCACCGAGCGGTGCAGCAGCGAGGTGTCCTGCGTGACCATGCCGATGTGCTCGCGCAGGCTGTCCTGCGTCACGTGGGCGATGTCCTGGCCATCGATCAGGATGCGGCCGTGCTCGACGTCGTAGAAGCGCAGCAGCAGGTTCACGATGGTGGACTTGCCTGCGCCCGAGCGGCCGACCAGGCCGATCTTCTCGCCGGGACGGATGTGCAGGTTCAGATGGTCGATCACCTTGCGGTCGCCGCCGTAGTGGAAGCCGACCTGCTCGAAGCGGATGTCGCCAGCGGGCACGGTCAGCGGCCGGGCGTCCGGTGCGTCGACCACGGTGGGCGCACGCGCGAGCGTGTTGATGCCGTCCTGGATGGTGCCGATGTGCTCGAACAGGCTGGCCATCTCCCACATCATCCAGTGCGAGATGCCGTTGAGCCGCAGCGCCATGGCGGTGGCCGCCGCCACCGCGCCGATGCCGACCTGCCCCTGCGTCCACAGCCACAGGGCGAGCCCGGAGGTCGACAGGATGAGCAGCATGCTCAGCGAGTGGTTCACCACCTCGAAGCCGCTGACCAGGCGCATCTGGCCGTGCACGGTCTTCATGAACTCCTGCATGGCGGAGCGGGCGTACGAGGCCTCACGCTGCCCGTGCGAGAACAGCTTGACGGTGGCGATGTTGGTGTACGCGTCGGTGATGCGGCCCGTCATCAGCGAACGGGCATCGGCCTGGGCACGCGCCACGCGGCTCAGGCGCGGCACGAAGTACCACACGGCCAGGCCGTAGAGCGTGAACCAGCCGAGGAAGGGCAGCAGCAGCCAGGCGTCGAAGCCGCCGACCACCGCCGTCATGGTCAGGAAGTAGACCATCGTGAAGACGAGGATGTCGCCGACGACGAAGCAGCAGTCGCGCACGGCCAGCGCCGTCTGCATGACCTTGGTGGCCACGCGGCCGGCGAACTCGTCCTGGTAGAAGCCCATGCTCTGCTCGAGCATCAGCCGGTGAAAGTTCCAGCGCAGCAGCATCGGGAAGTTGCCGGCCATCGCCTGGTGCTTGATCAGGCACCACAGCAGCACCACCAGCGGGCTCGCCGCCAGCACCGCGGCCAGCAGCAGCAAGGTGCCGCCTTCCTCGGCCCACAGCCGCTCGCGCGGCACCCGCGCGAGCCAGTCGACCACGCTGCCGAGCATCGAGAACAGCAGCGCCTCGAACGCACCGATCAGCGCCGTGAGCACGGTCATGCCCGCGATCAGCGGCCGCTGGCCCTGCGTGCACGACCACACGAAGG
>JAJUHM010000408.1 GCA_029279925.1 Aquabacterium olei | reverse complement strand
CTGGCCCAGCCGGTCGACATCCCCGTGCGTCCGGAATCGGTGTGCGACTGCCGCATGGCCACCACCATCTCGCCAGACGGCGACCCGGGTGCGCCCAAGGTCAACACCATCGAGCACCTGATGTCGGCCTGCGCCGGCCTGGGCCTCGACAACCTGTATGTGGACATCACGGCCGAAGAGGTGCCCATCCTCGATGGCTCGTCGGCTGCGTTCGTCTACCTGCTGCAGAGCGCCGGCATCGAGCTGCAGAAGGCCCCCAAGAAATTCCTGCGCGTGACCCGCCCGGTCGAGGTGCGCGACGGCGAAGGCCGCACGCTGAAGTGGGCCCGCCTCGAGCCGTACCACGGCTACAAGCTTGCCTTCGAGATCGACTTCGACCACCCCGCTGTCGACCAGACCGGCCAGCGCGTCGAGTTCGACTTCGGCGCTGGCCAGTACAAGCGCGACATCGCCCGTGCCCGCACCTTCGGCTTCACGAAAGACGTGGAGATGATGCGCTCGCGCGGCCTGGGACTGGGTGCCAGCATGGACAACGCCATCGTGGTGGACGACTACCGCGTGCTGAACGCCGACGGCCTGCGCTACGACGACGAGTTCGTGAAGCACAAGATCCTCGACGCGATCGGCGACCTGTATGTGGTGGGCTACCCGCTGCTGGCGGCCTACACGGCCTACAAGTCGGGCCACGCGATGAACAACCAGCTGCTGCGTGCGCTGCTGGCCGAGAAGGACGCGTGGGAGATCGTCAGCTTCGAAGACGAGGCCAAGGCGCCGCGCGGCCTGGCCGAGCTGGCCCCGGCCTGGTGAGCCGGGCGGCCGCACCGTGATCCTCATTCGCAACGCTGCCCTGCTGCTGACGCTGGGCTTTCTGTGCTGCATGGGCCTGTTCAGGCTGACAGGGCAGCCGGCCTGGCGTGCCCGTGCCATGGAGTGCGCCAAGTGGGGCGTGGTGCTGGCCTTGTGCCTGGCCGGCTTCTTCGCCCTGCGGCGCGGCGCGATGTTCATCTGACCCGCCCGGGCGCCCCGGGCGAGATCAGGCCGCATCACCCTTCGAAGCGGTCCATGTCCCGGTCATGGAAGAAGCCTTCCCCGAACGGGCCCCGCACGGGTTGCAGCGTCTTGCTGAAGATCGAGGTGCCGTCGATGTCGCGGAAGTCCACCGTCAGGGCGTGCGAATGGCGGTCGATGTTCACCTCGCCGAAGAACTGCATGCCGGCAAACGGTGACAGGTTGGCCTGACCGGCCGGCGGCGCCTTCTGAAACACGACCTGCGGCCCGAAGGTGTTGTCCAGCGTGTTCGGCCCGAAGGTGCCGGCGTTGAGCGGGCCGGCCACGAACTCCCAGAACGGCTCGAAATCCTGGAACCGGGCCTTGGCCGGCTCGTAACGGTGGGCCGCGCAGTAGTGCACGTCGGCCGTCAGCCACACGGTGTTGCGCACGCGCTCACGCTTGATGAAGCGCAGCAACTCGGCGATCTCGAATTCTCTGCCCAGGACCGGGCCGTTGCCATTGGCCACGGCCTCCCAGCGGTCGCGTCCCTGCGCATCTTTGCCGTCGCCCACATTCAGCCCGATCGGCATGTCCGAGGCGATCACCTTCCATGTGGCGCGCGAGGCCTTGAGCGCAGCCTTCAGCCAGTCCAGCTGCTCGCGGCCCAGGATGGCGGTGTCGGGGCCGGGCTCGGTCTGGCGGTTGTGCGTGTTGGGGCCACGGTAGCTGCGCATGTCGATGACGAACACCTCGAGCTGCGGCCCGTAGGACAGCTTGCGGTACACGCGCTGCGACTCCACCGCCGAGAACGGCCGCATCGGCGCGTAATCCAGGAAGGCGCGCGTGCCGCGGGCCGTCAGCAGCGGCACGTTCTTCTCGGTGTAGCGGGCGTCGGCCGACAGGTCCTTGGCATCCGACCAGTTGTTGGTGACCTCGTGGTCGTCCCACTGCCAGATCTGCGGCACCTCGGCGTTGAAGCGGCGCACGTTCTCGTCCAGCAGGTTGTAGCGGTAACGGCCGCGGAACTCGTCCAGCGTCTCGGCGACCTTGGCTACCTCGGGCGTGACGATGTTGGTCCACAGCTGGCCGTTCTCGGCCGTCACCGACTCCTTGATCGGGCCGTCGGCATAGATGGTGTCGCCGCTGTGCAGGAAGAACTGCGGCTGACGCTGGCGCATGGCCTCGTAGATCTTCATGCCACCGAACGAGGGGTTGATGCCCCAGCCCTGGCCTGCGGTGTCACCGCCCCAGACAAAGCGCAGATCGCGCGAGCGCAGCGACGGCACGCTGAAGCGGCCGAGCACCGGCTCGCTCATCGCGCGGCCATTGTCCAGCCCCTGGAACTCGACGCGCACGAACACATCCTGGCCGGCGGGCAGCCCGACCAGATCCTGACGCACGGTGAAGTCCGTGTCGTCCATCGCATAGGGGCCGACGATCTTGCGCGCCTTGCGGAACGTCTCGTCCAGCGACCACGTCACGATCAGGCGCGAGGGGCGGTCGGCACGGCTCCACAGCAGCGTGGCGCCCAGGGTCGGGTCGCCCAGCTGGAGGCCCTGCGCAGCCACGGGACGCACGGCATCGGACGTGATGAGGGCCGGTGCACCGGCAGCCCAGGCCGGCCGGGTCAACGCGGCCGAGCCCAGTGTCAGGGCCGAGGATTGGAGGAAGCGGCGACGGGGGAACGAGGAGGTGTCGGTCATGGGGGGGGCAGGAAGTGAAAGGGATGGGGAGCGGCCCCATGCTGCGCAGGCTGCGTGACACCCCCTTGACGCGCCCCTATGCCGGTCGGCACGGCAGCCGCGCCACGCTGTACCAACGAGGACCAGCCGCTCACGGGTTTACCCCCCTCGCGCAAGGGGTCGGCTTGGCTACCATCGGTTCCCCGGAAGGCCCACAAGGCCATTTCGTGAAGACGAGCACAACTTGACCGAGGAGCTTGAAGCATGGATTACGCCGCCCTGTACCGGCGGTCGGTGGACGACCGTGACGCCTTCTGGCGCGAACAGGCCGCCCGCATCGACTGGCACACACCGTTCGATCTGGTGTGCGACACGGCCAACCCGCCGTTTGCACAGTGGTTCGTCGGCGGCGAAACCAACCTCTGTCACAACGCGGTCGACCGCCATGCGGCCACCCGCCCCGATCAACCGGCGCTGATCCACGTTTCCACCGAAACCGGCCGCGAAGAAACGCTGACCTTTGGCCAGCTGCACACCGAGGTGCAGCGCATGGCCGCCGTGCTGCAGCGCCTGGGCGTCAAGAGGAGCGACCGCGTGCTGCTGTACATGCCCATGATCCCCGAGGCCGTGATCGCCATGCTGGCCACGGTGCGCCTGGGGGCCATCCACTCGGTGGTGTTCGGCGGCTTTGCCAGCCATGCCCTGGCCAGCCGCATCGACGACGCGCGCCCCACGGTCGTGGTCACCGCCGATGCCG
>JAJUHM010000407.1 GCA_029279925.1 Aquabacterium olei | reverse complement strand
GTACATGCGCCGCGTCTACCGCGACAACGGCTACCAGGAGGTCAAGGGCCCGCAGATCATCGACAAGACGCTGTGGGAGAAGACCGGCCATTGGGACAAATACCGCGAGAACATGTTCACCACCGAGTCGGAAAAGCGTGACTACGCGCTCAAGCCGATGAACTGTCCCGGCCACATCCTGATCTTCAACCAGGGTATCAAGAGCTACCGCGACCTGCCGGTGCGCTACGGCGAGTTCGGCCAGTGCCACCGCAACGAGCCCACGGGCGGCTTGCACGGCATCATGCGCGTGCGCGGCTTCACGCAGGACGATGGTCACATCTTCTGCACCGAAGACCAGATCCTGGACGAGTGCGTGGCTTTCACGGCGCTGCTGCAGAAGGTCTACAAGGACTTCGGCTTCACCGACATCATCTACAAGGTGGCGACGCGCCCTGAAAAGCGCATCGGTTCGGACGAGAGCTGGGACAAGGCCGAGCAGGCCCTGATGGCCTCGCTTCAGGCCACGAACAGCGAGTTCCAGATCGCGCCGGGTGATGGTGCTTTCTATGGGCCGAAGATCGAGTACACGCTCAAGGACGCACTGGGCCGCCATTGGCAGTGCGGCACCATTCAGGTCGACTTCTCGATGCCCGAGCGCCTGGGTGCCGAGTACGTGACCGAGGCCAGCGACCGCAAGCACCCCGTGATGCTGCACCGTGCGATTCTGGGCTCGCTGGAGCGTTTCATCGGGATCCTGATCGAGCAGCACGCCGGTGCTTTGCCGGTGTGGCTGGCGCCGGTGCAGGCGGTGGTGCTCAACATCACCGACGCGCAGGCCGACTATGCGCGCGAGGTGGCGGCGGCGCTGACCAAGGCAGGCATCCGCACGAAGCTCGACACCCGCAACGAGAAGATCACCTACAAGATCCGCGAGCACGCGCTGCAAAAAGTGCCGTACTTCGTGGTGCTGGGCGACAAGGAGCGCGAGGCCGGGACGGTCGCCGTGCGCGCGCGCGGCAACCAGGATCTGGGGGTGATGCCGCTGCAGGCTCTGATTGAGCTGGTGGGGCAGGCCGCGGCGGAGCGCCGTTGAGCGGGGCCGGGCCGGCATGCGGTTTGCCGGTCACGGCGGCCCGGTGATGCGCCCTCGCCACGTCTGGTGGCGGTGGGGCAGCGTTGCCGGGTCGTTGGGTTTGCGCAACGGCTTGCCTTTGTGTAAACTCCCGCGCGCAAAGGTCAGTCGAGGCGCTGCGCCCGTTCAGGGTCAGCGATCGCGCTGTCGGATGTTCTGTTCAGGCATTTTGTTCAGGCGTTCGGAACGGCGTGCGTCTGGCCTTCGTGCGCGCCCGGGGCATCAGAACCTCGGCGCGATGTCGCTGATGACTTCTCCCTTGAAGCTCGATCCAGACATCGCCAGGCAGGGCTGAGGCGTGAGGTCGTCGTTTTCGTGTCGAGAACGGTGGCCCATCACCCGCCGCGGGCGCGTGTTCACTGACCATTGGTTCGAGCGAATGCAACGCCGGGCCCGAAGGAAACCGACATCGCTAACTTCTTTGACCGCCGTACGCGCAACGATGAGCGCAAGCACCGGCTGAACCGCGAGATCACCGCCCCCGAAGTCCGTCTGAACGGACCCGAGAACGAGCCGCTCGGCATCGTCAGCATCCAGGAAGCGCTCCGCCTGTCGGCCGAGTACGACGTGGATCTGGTGGAGATCGCCGCTCAAGCTGATCCGCCGGTCTGCCGTCTGATGGACTACGGCAAGTTCAAGTACCAGGAACAGAAGAAGGCCCACGACGCCAAGCTCAAGCAGAAGGTGATCGAGGTCAAGGAAGTTAAGTTCCGCCCGGGTACCGATGAAGGCGACTACCAGATCAAGCTGCGCAACTTGCGCCGCTTCCTTGAGGACGGCGACAAGGGCAAGGTCACGCTGCGTTTCCGCGGCCGTGAGATCACGCACCAGGAACTGGGCATGCGCCTGCTGGAGCGGGTGCGCGACGACCTGACGGATTGCTCGACGGTCGAGAACATGCCCAAGCTGGAAGGCCGCCAGATGATCATGGTGCTGGCGCCCAAAAAGAAGAAGTAAGCGAACCCGCTGAATTTCTTCTACAATGCGAGGTTTCGCCGGGCGTCAAAGTCTGGCAACGTGCGCTGCAGCCTGCTTTGTGCAGACGGCAGCGTGCAACGACCATCGGTCTGGTCACCGGTGGTCGCTTCGAAGTGACTGCAGGCCATCAAGACGCGGAAGTGGTATTCCGCGGCGCCTGACAGACACAATTCACAAGGAGCAGAACATGCCCAAAATGAAGACCAAGAGCAGTGCGAAGAAGCGTTTTCGCGTGCGTCCGGGTGGCACCGTCAAGCGCGGCCAAGCCTTCAAGCGTCACATCCTGACCAAGAAGACCACGAAGAACAAGCGTCAGCTCCGCGGCGCTGTGAACGTGCACGAGACCAACATGGGCCACATGGCCCAGATGCTGCCTTTCGCCGGCCTGTAAGCCGCGCAAGACAGTCGTCTCAAGGTCTCTGGTTTAGATAGTCAACGCAGAAGGAGTCATCCATGCCTCGCGTCAAACGTGGCGTTACCGCCCGCGCTCGTCACAAGAAGGTTCTCGCCCTGGCCAAGGGTTTCCGCGGCCGCCGCAAGAACGTTTACCGCATCGCCAAGCAGGCGGTCATGAAGGCAGGCCAATACGCCTACCGTGACCGCCGCGCCAAGAAGCGCGAATTCCGCCGCCTGTGGATTGCCCGTATCAACGCCGGCAGCCGCGCTCTGGGCCTGACCTACAGCAAGTTCATCGCTGGCATCAAGAAGGCGTCGATCGAGATCGACCGTAAGGTGCTGGCCGACATGGCTGTCAACGATCCGGCTGCTTTTGCCAGCATCGTTGAAAAGGCCAAGGCTCAACTGGCTGCCTGATCCCTCAGACAGCACGATGCACCGCATGCACCTGGCCCGGCTCTGTCGGGCAAGGGTGTGCAAGTGACCTGAAGGCCAACGTCAAGTTGGCCTTTTTTTTCGACCCGACACGATGAACGACCCGCAAAGCGACCTCGAAGCCCTGGTGCAATCGGCCCAGGAAGCCTTTGCCGCGGCCGGCACCCCCGCCGACCTGGAAAACGCCAAGGCCCGGTTCCTGGGCAAGTCCGGCAGCCTGACCGACCTGCTCAAGGGCATGGGCGCGCTCAGCCCCGAAGAGAAGAAGACCCGGGGTGCCGCCATCAACCAGGCCAAGCAGCGCGTGGAAGCCTTGCTGAACGACCGCCGTCAGGCGCTGGCCGATGCCGAGCTGGCACAGCAGCTTCAGGCAGAGCGCCTGGACGTGCCGCTGCCGGGCCGTCGTCGTGGCGAGGGTGGCCTGCATCCGGTGTCGCTCAGCATTGAGCGCATCGAAGGCATCTTCGGGTCGATGGGGTTTGCCGTGGCCGACGGCCCCGAGATCGAGGC
>JAJUHM010000406.1 GCA_029279925.1 Aquabacterium olei | reverse complement strand
GCTTTTACTCGCCCAGCCAACTGGTGCAGGACGCACGGCGCCATGGCGTGACGGTGCTGCCGGTGGACGTCCAGTTCAGCGACGTGGCGGCCACACTGCAGGAAACCGAGGCGTCACGCGCCTGGGCGCAACGCCCCTTGCAGGCCCGGCGCCACCCCCAACCATACCGGTTTTCGCGCTCTGACCCAGCCAGGCCGGCCACGCCCCAGCCTGCAGTGCGTCTGGGGCTGGCGCAGGTGGCGGGCATCGGTGTGCCCACCCTGACGCGCATCGTGCAAGCCCGGCAGTCCGGTGGGCCGTTTGCCAGCGTGGATGAGCTGGCCCGCCGTGCCCGACTGGATCAGGCCGACCTGCGCGCCCTGGCCGCGGCCGATGCCCTCCACAGCCTGGCTGGCCATCGCCGCCAGCAGGTCTGGGAAGCCGCGGCACGCCACCGTGCACCCGCCCTGCTGCGGGATGCCCCCATCGAGGAAGCCCCGCTGGCGCTCGACGCCCCGCCTGAAGGGGAAGACATCCTGTTCGACTATGCCGCGCTGGGTTTGACGCTGCGCCGCCATCCCCTGGCCCTGCTGCGCGAACGCTTGAGCGCGATGGGTTTTGCCACGGCTGCGCAACTGCAACAGCGACGCCATGGCGAATGGACCAGCACCTGCGGCATCGTCACCGTGCGTCAGCAGCCCGGCACGGCCTCGGGCGTGGTGTTCGTGACACTCGAGGACGAAACCGGCACCGTCAATGTGATCGTGTGGCCGCACCTGAAAGAAAAGCAGCGCGAAGAGCTGGTGCACAGCCGCCTGATGGCCGTGCATGGTGACTGGCAGCGACAGGGTGAGGTGCGGCATCTGGTGGCCCACCGGCTGGTGAACCTGACGCACCTGCTGGGGCGCCTGGGCACCCGCAGCCGGGATTTTCATTGAGGGGGCAAGGGCGCCCCACTCAAACCAGCAAGGATGCCGCAATGCCCTGCATCGCGCTCGTCCGGGCAGGCTGCGCGCAAGGCCTGCAATTGCTGTTGCAGCGCCTGCAACTCCGCCATGCGCCGCCCGACGTGCGCGATGTGCTCATCCAGCACCGCGTTCACGGCATGGCAACTTTGCTCGGGTGCGGCCTTCACGGCCAGCAGCATCCGGACTTCCTCCAGCGTCATGTCCAGCGAGCGGCAACGGCGGATGAAAGCCAGCCGCTCGGCATGGCTGTCGTCGTACACGCGGTAGTTGCTGGCCGAGCGGGCAGGTGCCGGCAGCAGCCCCTCGCGCTCGTAAAAGCGAATCGTCTCCACCTGGGTGCCCGTGCGGCTGGCCAGCTCACCGATTTTCATGACCTTGCTCTCCCGTGCTTGACTCTGTACCCGCTACAGGGTTTCCAATCATGGCATGCAAAGCCGATCCCTGTCCCCTACGCCGCCATCCCCCCATGACGCAACGGACGCAACCCCTGTTTCCCCTCCAGCGGAAAGCAGCTGCGGCAGCCACGCGTGCGGGTGCAGCGGGGGCCAGGCCATTCCGGTCGCCATGCCGGTGGGCGTGTCCGTGCCGCGCCCAGGAGAGCACAAGCCCTCGTCGCTGCCATGGGCGCACTACCGCATCGCCAACATGGACTGCGCCTCGGAAGAGGCCGACATCCGCCGCGCGCTGGCCCCGGTCAGCGGCGTGAGGGGCTTGCGATTTCAGCTGGCAGCCCGCACGCTCGGCATCCAGGCCGAGGTCAACGCCTTGCCCCAGGTGCTGGACGCCATCCGCCAGGCCGGCTACAACCCTCAGCCGCTGGTCCCGCCCAACCCGACCGCAGACACCGCAGCCGCACCCGATGCCCCTGCGCAGGGGCATGTTCTCCCACCCCGTTTCATGGAGGGATGGGGGCCGCTGGTCATCGCGCTGATCCTGGCTGTGGCGGCGGAAATCGTGGGCCTGGCAGGCGGTGAAACCGGCTGGATGGCCTGGGCGGGGCGCGCCCTCGCTGCAGCGGCCATCGCCCTGTCCGGCCTTGAAACCTACCGCAAGGGACTGACCGCGCTTCGGCAAGGACGGCTCAACATCAACGCATTGATGACCGTGGCCGTCACCGGCGCCTTCGTCATCGGCCAGTGGCCTGAAGCGGCCATGGTGATGGCCCTGTATGCGCTGGCCGAGCGCATCGAGGCCCACTCGGTCGACCGGGCCCGGCGAGCCATCCAGACCCTGCTCGACCTGGCTCCCCGCGAAGCGCTGGCTCAGCTGGCCGACGGTTCGTGGCAGCGCCAGGCCGTCGAACAGATCACCCTGGGCCAGTCGATCCGCATCGCGGCCGGCGAACGCGTGCCGCTGGATGGCACCATCCAGGCAGGCCAGAGTGTCCTCGACCAGGCCCCGGTGACCGGTGAAAGCCTGCCCGTGGACAAGGGACCGGGTGACACCGTGTTTGCCGGCACCGTGAACCAGACCGGCGAGTTGACGGTGCGCGTGACCGCGCTGGTGGGCGACACCACGCTGGCCCGCATCATCCATGCGGTCGAGCAGGCCCAGGCCAGCCGCGCCCCCACCCAGCGCTTCGTCGACCGCTTCGCCGCTGTCTACACGCCAGCGGTGTTCGCCATCGCGGTGGCCGTGGGCGTGCTCGGCCCGCTGCTCGGCGGCTGGTCGGTGCTGGATGCCATCTACAAGGCGCTCGTGCTGCTCGTCATTGCCTGCCCGTGTGCGCTGGTGATTGCCACGCCCGTCACGGTGGTGAGCGCGCTGGCCACGGCCGCCCGCCGCGGCATCCTGGTCAAGGGGGGGCGTTATCTTGAGGAAGCGCGGCGGCTGAAGGCCGTTGCGTTCGACAAGACGGGGACTTTGACGGTGGGCCAGCCCGCGCTCGTGCACTGGGAAGCCTTGCGCCCCTCGGCCCCTTCAGCGGACCCCGAGCAGCCCCGACTCGCCCAGGTCGCCCGCAGCCTGGCGGCCCGTTCCACGCACCCGGTGTCGCTGGCGATCGCGAACGGCCTGACGGCCGGCGCCTTGCCCACAGACCAGGTTCAGGCCCTCCCCGGCCGCGGCACGCAAGGGTGGGTGGATGGGATTCCTCACGTGCTGGGCAACCACCGCCTGATGACGGAGCGCGGTCACATGACCGCGGACCTGACGGTCCGCATGCAGACCCAGGAGGCGCAAGGCCGGACGGTGACGCTGCTGGCCAACGACCAAGGCGCGCAGGCTCTGTTTGCCGTGGCCGACACCGTCAAACCCGGGGCCGCAGCCACGGTCCAGGCGCTGGCGCAGCTGGGCGTGCATGCGGTGATGCTGTCGGGCGACAACGAGGCCACTGCGCGCCATGTCGGCGCACAGGTGGGGCTGCAGGACACGCGCGGCAACCTGTTGCCCGAAGACAAGCTCCAAGCCATCGACGCGCTGAAGGCATCGCACGGCCTTGTGGCCATGGTGGGTGACGGCATCAACGATGCGCCGGCGCTCGCCAAGGCCG
>JAJUHM010000405.1 GCA_029279925.1 Aquabacterium olei | reverse complement strand
GCCTCCTCCGGCGTGATCTCCGAAAAGGTGCGCGGATCCCGCTCACGGAACGGCCCGCCGGAGGCCGTCAGCACGATGTGGTCGATGCGCGCAGGCCAGGTCGATGGGTCTTCCGGGAGGCACTGGAAAATCGCCGAATGCTCGCTGTCAATCGGGAGCAACCGGGCGCCACCTTCGCGCACAGCCTCCATGAACAGGGCGCCGCCCACCACCAGGGCTTCCTTGTTGGCCAGCAACAGGCGCTTGCCGGCGCGGGCCGCGGCCAGACAGGGCCGCAGGCCTGCAGCGCCCACGATGGCACCCATGACCACGTCCACCGCGGGATGGGCCGCCACATCGACCAGGGCCTTCTCGCCCGACAGCACCTCGGTGCGCCACCCCTGCTCCCGTCCCAGGGCCCGGAGCCGGGCTGCCGCCCCCTCGTCTGGCATGACGGCAAAGCGCGGCTGCCACCGCGCGCACAGGGCGGCAAGCTCCTCCACCCGCTGGGCGCCCGTGAGCGCGAACACCTCGAAGCGCTTGGGGTGTCGCGAGATCACGTCCAGCGTGCTGGTCCCGATGGAGCCCGTGGCCCCCAACACGGTGACACGTTGCGGAGCGGGGTTGCGGCGATCAGGCATGACAGAGCGACATCAGGGCAAGCGACAGGGGCAAGACAGGCAGCAGGGCATCGACCCGATCGAGCACGCCACCATGCCCGGGCAACAGCTGGCTGCTGTCCTTCGCGCCGGCCTGGCGCTTGACCATGGATTCGAACAGATCGCCCACCACGCTCATGGCGGCGAGGAAAGCCAGAGACAGAACCATCCCGAACGGCCCGACACCCAGCAACAGCCGGCTGTACAGGCTCGGCGAGTCAACACCGACGTGGCGGTCGATCCAGATCCACAGCACGGCGAGCAACAGCACCGCCACCATCCCGGACCACACGCCTTCCCAGCTCTTGCCCGGACTGATCGAGGGAGCGAGCTTGCGTCGGCCGAACGCGCGACCGCCAAAGTAGGCACCGATGTCGGCGGCCCAGACGAGGCAGAACACGGAGAGCATGAAATTGCCGCCTTGCGCCTTGATGTCGACGAGTGCCAGCCAGGCGGCCACCAGCAAGGCCAGTCCCAGCATGCGGCGCGGCCATTCCGGCCACTGCCCCCAGTACCGCGGACCATGCCGCAGCGCGAGTGCGCCGCCACCGACCCATACGGCCAGCATCACCAGCCACACCCACGTCGGGGTGTAGAAACCGGCAAGCGGATGGCCCAGGTCATGGACGTGGGGCTGAGCAAGCGTGACCGCTGCCTCGGGCGTGTGCCAGACCGGCAGACCGAAGACCTGAGCAGCATAGAGGGAACCGCCAGCCACGGCCGCGCCCATGAGCCATGCGCGCACACCCGGCGCCCCGTTCAGGCGGGACCACTCCCAGCCGGCTGCCGAGATGAAGGCCAGCGACAGCAGGGAAAAAGGCCAGACAGCCTCGACGACAAGTGTCGGCAACAGCAAGGCGACCAGAACGAGCGCCGTGATGACACGTGGAAGCAACATGCTCAGCGCCCTCCCGCGACGCTGCCGTCGTCGGCGCACGTCAGGTCGTCGTCCGCGCCACCCAGCGCCCCCTCGCCCTGCCCGGACGCGCCGACATCGCCAAAACGCCGCTCGCGGCGCGCGAACGAGGCCACGGCCTTGTCCAGCTCGGCCGCATCGAAATCAGGCCAGAGGCAATCGGTGAAGAAAAACTCGGCGTATGCGCTCTGCCACAGCAGGAAGTTCGACAGCCGCACTTCCCCGCCGGTGCGGATGAACAGGTCGGGGTCGGGCGCATAAGACATCGTCATGAACCGTGCGAGCGTCGGCTCGTCGAGCTCGGCCGGGGCCACGCCCGCCGCCATGGCGGCGCGGCAGGCCTGCACGATGTCCCAGCGGCCACCGTAGTTGAACGCCACGGTCAGCACCAGGCGGCTGTTGTCTTCGGTGTCCTTCTCCGCCCCACGCAACGCATCGCGGATCCGCGGCGACACCGTATCCAGGTCACCCGCGATCCGGATGCGCACGCCGTCTGCCTTCAGACGGGTGAGGTGTTTGGACAAAGCGACCAGCAACAGGCTCATCAGCCCGGACACCTCTTCCTCGGGCCGCTTCCAGTTCTCGGAGGAGAACGCGAACACCGTGAGGTAGCCGATGCCGCGGTCAGCGGCGGCCTGCACCACCTTCACCAGCGCATCCACCCCGGCCTTGTGCCCCACCCCACGCGGCATCAGGCGTTTGCGAGCCCAACGCCCGTTGCCGTCCATGACGATGGCGACGTGACGAGGAACAGTGGCGGCCTGCGAGTGATCCATGGGCAAAAGAAGATGAGTGTGCACCGCGACGTGCGACGCTGGCAGAAACACCACGAGGCGGACAGGCCGCCTCGCGATACGCAGGGATTATGACAAAGCCACGGCCTCAGACGGCCATGATCTCCGCTTCCTTGGCCTGCACCAGCTTGTCGATCTCCACGATCACCTTGTCAGTGAGCTTCTGGATGTCGTCCTGCGAGCGGCGGTCCTCGTCCTCGGTGATTTCCTTGTCCTTGAGGAGGCGCTTGGCCTGCTCGTTGGCGTCACGACGCAGGTTGCGCACCGCAACCTTGGCGTCTTCGCCAGCACCCTTGACGACCTTGGTCAGCTCCTTGCGGCGCTCCTCGGTCAGGGGGGGCATCGGCACACGGATCAGATCACCCTGGCTCGACGGATTGAGCCCCAGGTCGGATTCGCGAATCGCCTTCTCGATCTTCGCGCCCATGCCCTTCTCCCAAGGCTGGACACTGATCGTGCGGGCGTCCATCAGCGCCACGTTGGCGACCTGGCTGATGGGAACCATCGAGCCGTAGTACTCGACCTGCACCTGGTCCAGGATGCCCGGGTGGGCACGCCCCGTGCGGATCTTGGCGAGTTCGTTCTTGAAAGCCTCGATGGACTTGGCCATCTTCTGCTCGGCGTTTTTCTTGATGTCTGCGATGCTCATGAAGAGACTCCGTGCGAATGTGCGACTGCCTGAAGACTGACAAACGCGTGAGAGAGGAAACGGGTAGACAGCGGATCAGACGTGAACCAGGGTGCCTTCGTCTTCGCCGAGCACGACCCGCTTGAGCGCGCCCGGCTTGAAGATCGAAAACACCTTCAAGGGCAGGTTCTGGTCACGGCACAGGGCAAAGGCGGTCGCATCCAGCACCTGCAGGTTCTTGATCAAGGCCTCGTCGAACGTGATCTTGCTGTAGCGCGTGGCCGACGGGTCCTTCTTCGGATCCGCCGAGTAGACGCCGTCCACCTTGGTGGCCTTGAGCATCACCTCGGCGCCGATTTCGGCACCACGCAGCGCAGCGGCCGTGTCGGTGGTGAAGAACGGATTGCCGGTGCCGCCGCCGAACACCACCAGCTTGCCCTCTTCGAGGTCCTGCAGCGCCTTC
>JAJUHM010000404.1 GCA_029279925.1 Aquabacterium olei | reverse complement strand
GGTAGGCCTCGCGCTCTTCGCGTCGGGCCAATTCCTTGTCCAGCGACAGCTTGCCGGGGCGACGGTAGCGGTCCACCCCGTGGTTCTGCAAGGCATGACAGGAATCCAGAAACTCTTCCACCACGTCAATGCCATGCCGCTCTTCGCACTGGGCGATGTAGTTCTTGGCATAGACCAGGTAGTCGATGATGGAGCCGGCATCGGTCCACATCCGGAACAGGTAGTTGCCCTTGAAGAAGCTGTTGTGGCCGTAGGCCGCGTGGGCGATCACCAGGGCCTGCATGGCCATGGTGTTCTCCTCCATCAGGTAGCTGATGCAGGGATTGGAGTTGATGACGATCTCGTAGGCCAGCCCCATGTGGCCGCGGCGGTAGTTCTTCTCGGTCGAGATGAACTCCTTGCCGTACGACCAGTGCCGGTAGTTCACCGGCATGCCGACGCTGGCGTACGCGTCCATCATCTGCTCGGCCGTGATGATTTCGAGCTGGTTGGGGTAGGTGTCCAGCTTGAACCGCTCCGCCGTCTGCCGGATGACGTCGTGGTAGTCGCCAATCAGCTCGAACGTCCAGTCCGACGAGCCGGGCAAGGGCTTGGTGAGCGTGCTGTCGTGCTGCAAGGTCATCGTCATGCGTCGACCCCTTCCTTCTTGAACAGCTCCCTGAACACCGGGTAGATCTGCGAGGCATCCAGCACCTTGCGCATCGCGAAGTGCTTGTGCCGTTCACTGAGCGCCAGGTACTCGTCCCAGAGGTTCTGCTCGGTCTGGGCCACCTGCACATAAGCGAAGTAACGCACCAGCGGCAGGATCTTGTCCTCCAGGATTTCCCGGCAGCGACTCGAATCGTGGTGCCAGTTGTCACCGTCGGAGGCCTGAGCCACGTACAGGTTCCACTCGCTGGTCGGGTAGCGGGCGCGGATCACTTCGTCGAGCAGCACCAGCGCACTCGACACCACGGTGCCCCCGGTTTCGGTCGCGTGGAAGAACTCGTCTTCCGTCACCTCCTGCGCCTGGGTGTGGTGGCGGATGAAGACCAGCTCGATCTTGTCGTAGTGTCGGGTCAGGAACAGGTAGAGCAGGATGAAGAAGCGCTTGGACAGCTCCTTGCGCTGCTCGTCCATCGAGCCGGACACGTCCATCACGCAGAACATCACGGCCTTGGTGGTGGGCACCGGCACCTTGACGCGGCTGCGGAAGCGCAGGTCGATCGGGTCGAGGAAAGGGATGCCCTTCATGCGCCCATACAGGTGCTGCAGTTGGGCTTCGATGGCTTCGATCTCGGCGGCGCGGTCACGAGCCAGCGCGGCGTCGTCCGTGTCCTCCAGGACACGCAGCGCATCCAGCCGCGCCTCGAGTTCCTTGATCTCGCGCCGGCTGCTGGCGCCCAGCGCAATGCGCCGGCCCAGCGCGCCCCGCATCGACCGCACCACATGCAGGTTGTTGGGCGTGCCATCGCTGCTGAAGCCGGCGCGGTGGCTTTTCCACTCGGGCACCTCGGCCAGCGCCGTGCGCACCAGGTTCGGCAGGGCCAGGTCTTCGAAGAAGACCTGCATGAACTCTTCCTTGCTCAGGCTGAAAACGAAGTCGTCCTCGCCCTCCCCCTGGTCGCTGGCCTCGCCGCCCCCGCCGCCCTGCCCGCCGCCGCCCTGCGGCTTCTCGATGCGGTCGCCCTTGATGTATTCCCGGTTGCCCGGGTGCACCACCTCGCGCGTGCCGCCGTCGCCATGGCGGAACACCGGCTCGGACAGATCGCGCTTCGGAATGGCGATGTCTTCGCCCTTCTCGATGTCACGGATGCTGCGGCCGTTGATGGCGCGCTGCACGGCTTCGCGCACCTGCGTCTTGTAGCGACGCAGGAAGCGCTCACGGTTGCCGATGGACTTGTTCTTGCCCGCCAGCCGCCTGTCGATGATGTGTTGCCGTGTCATGAAGACCCTTCGCCTTAGGCGCTCTGCTGCCGACCCCCATCCGGGATCTCGTCAGGGGCCCAGGGCCACGTGGGCCCCGGCACCCGACTCGCTGACACCTGTGCGGTGAACAACATGCTCTGCTCCGATCAGGAGGACTTCCGAACGCGCAGGTACCACTCGCACAGCAGGCGAACCTGCTTGGCCGTGTAGCCCTTCTGGACCATGCGGTTGACGAAGTCCTCGTGCTTCTTGACCTCGTCGGCGCTGGCCTTGGCGTTGAAGCTGATGACCGGCAACAACTCTTCGGTGTTGCTGAACATCTTCTTCTCGATCACGGTGCGCAGCTTCTCGTAGCTCGTCCACACCGGGTTCTTGCCGCCATTGTTGGCGCGCGCGCGCAGCACGAAGTTGACGATCTCGTTGCGGAAGTCCTTCGGGTTCGCGATGCCGGCCGGCTTCTCGATCTTCTCCAGCTCGGCGTTCAGCGAAGCCCGATCGAAGATCTCGCCCGTGTCGGTGTCGCGGTACTCCTGGTCCTGGATCCAGTAGTCGGCGTAGGTCACATACCGGTCGAAGATGTTCTGGCCGTACTCGCTGTAGCTCTCGAGATAGGCCGTCTGGATCTCCTTGCCGATGAACTCGGCATACCGCGGCGCCAGCATCTCCTTGATGTAGGCGATGTACTTCTGCTCCAGCTCGGCCGGGAACTGCTCGCGCTCGATCTGCTGTTCGAGCACATACATCAGGTGCACCGGGTTGGCGGCCACCTCGGCCGGGTCGAAGTTGAACACCTTCGAGATGATCTTGAACGCAAAGCGCGTCGAGATGCCGCTCATGCCCTCGTCCACGCCGGCGTAGTCCCGGTACTCCTGGATGGACTTGGCCTTCGGGTCCGTGTCCTTCAGGCTTTCGCCGTCGTACACCTGCATCTTGCTGAAGATGCTCGAGTTCTCGGGCTCCTTCAGGCGCGTGAGCACCGCGAACTGCGACATCATCTTCAGCGTGCCGGGCGCACACGGCGCCGCCGCCAGCGACGAGCCGCGCACCAGCTTCTCGTAGATCTTGATTTCCTCGCTCACGCGCAGGCAATACGGCACCTTGACGATGTAGATCCGGTCGAGGAAGGCCTCGTTGTTCTTGTTGTTGCGGAAAGCCTTCCACTCGCTCTCGTTGCTGTGCGCCAGCACCACGCCATCGAAGGGGATGGCGCCAAAGCCTTCCGTGCCCTTGAAGTTGCCTTCCTGGGTGGCGGTCAGCAGTGGGTGCAGCACCTTGATCGGCGCCTTGAACATTTCGACGAATTCGAGCAGGCCCTGGTTGGCCAGGCACAGGCCGCCGGAGTAGCTGTAGGCGTCCGGGTCGTCCTGAGCGTAGGTCTCGAGCTTGCGGATGTCGACCTTGCCCACCAGGCTGGAGATGTCCTGGTTGTTCTCGTCGCCGGGCTCGGTCTTGGCGATGCCGACCTGCTTGAGGATGCTGGGATGGCGCTTGACGACCTTGAACTTGCGGATGTCGCCCCCGAACTCTTCCAGGCGCTTGACGGCCC
>JAJUHM010000403.1 GCA_029279925.1 Aquabacterium olei | reverse complement strand
GGCAGGGCCGAGGGCACCGTGGCGTCGCCCGCCGTCGGGCGCTCGTGCGCTGGGGTGTCCACGCGGGCCTCACGCGGGGCGCGCTGGCGGTCGTCACGCTCGGCACGGCCGCCGTTGCGGCTGCCTCGGCCCCGGCCACCACGGCTGCGGCGGCGTTCGTCGTTGCGCGATTCCGCGGCACCGGTCGGGTCGGCCTCGCCATCGCGATCGGCCGACACCGCCGCCGTGTTCTCGGTATCCATGTCGCTGCGCTCTTCATCGGCTGCGAAGCTGCGGTCGGCCGGCAGAGCCGCGATGCTGTCCGCCTGCGGCGTCCGCATCTCGCTGGCCAGGCTGCCATTGCCGGCACTTCGGAACACATAGGCGCTCGACTTCTCGTCGCGCCCGAACTCCAGCAGCCCGCGCGACTTCGCTTCTTCCAACAGGTTGCCGAAGGTGCGGAAGCCGTAGTAGTTCTCGTTGAAGCCCGGGTTGCGGCGCTTGATCGCCTCTTTCAGCACCGACGCCCAGATCTTGCCGCCCTCGTCGCGGTCGGTCACCAGCGCGTCGAAGGTTTCGACCGCCATCTCGACGGCCTTGGTGCGGCGCGCGTCCAGTTCGGCCTTGCGACGGGCTTCCTCTTCCGGCGATCGGCGTTGCTGCGGCTGGTCGCGGTTGTCCTTGCGCTGGCGCTGGGCGTCGCGCACCAGGTCGTCATAGAAGATGAATTCGTCGCAGTTGGCGATCAGCAGGTCCGAGGTCGACTGCTTCACGCCCACGCCGATCACGTACTTGGCGTTCTCGCGCAGCTTCGATACGAGCGGTGAGAAGTCCGAATCGCCCGAGATGATGACGAAGGTGTTGACGTGGCTCTTGGTGTAGCAGAGGTCGAGCGCGTCCACCACCAGGCGGATGTCGGCCGAATTCTTGCCGGACTGGCGCACGTGCGGGATCTCGATCAGCTCGAAGTTGGCCTCGTGCATGGCGGCCTTGAAGCCCTTGTAGCGCTCCCAGTCGCAGTAGGCCTTCTTCACGACGATGCTTCCCTTGAGCAGCAGGCGCTCGAGCACCTTCTTGATGTCGAACTTTTCGTAATTGGCGTCGCGCACGCCGAGGGCGACGTTCTCGAAGTCGCAGAACAGCGCCATGCTGATGTGGTCGGGGGAGGAAGCCATGTGGTCGCTTCTTTCTCTTTGAATGTGGGGTGGCGCGTGGCCCGCTTCAGAGCAGGCCCGCGTCCTTGAGGTAGGCGCTCGGTCGTGTGCGGTCGCACAGGATGGTCAGGCGCCGGCGGGCGCGTGTCATCGCGACGTAGAGCAGGTTGCGGTTGTCGGTGGTGTCGCCGCCGAGGGCGAACTCTCCCTTGTTGAGGCCGGGCAGGATGACGTGTTCGAACTCCAGGCCCTTGGCGGCCTCGATGCTCGACAGCAGGATGCAGTGCTGCGGCTTCATGGCCTGCTGGCGGCGTTCGCGCTCGATCATCGCGCGGAAGAAGGCCGTGAGGTGGTCGAAGGTGGCGGCCGACTGGATCAGGCCTTCGATGTTGGCGGCCACCTGGGCAATGTCCTGGCGGCGCACCATCACGCGAGCGGCCAGGGCCGCGGGCTGCAGCACGCGCACGAAGCGGCGCAGCAGCACCTCGGTGTCCTCATTGTGCAGCACATCGAGCGCATCTTCGAGCCGCTGCCGCACGGCGGGCGCGGCGTTGCGCAACACCTGGTTCTCCAGGAAGGCCGCAGCGAGCTCGGGTTGGGCGCAGACCTGCTTGAGCGCCTGCGCTTCCAGCCGGGCGCGGTCGGCATCGGTGGGGCTGTCTTCGGGCTGGGTGTCGCCGGTGTCCACGTGCGAGCCGGCAAAGCGCAGCAGGGCCTGCAGCACGGCCAGGCGCGTTTCGGGCCGCTCGATGTCACCGAAGTGCCCGTGCGAACAGGCGAACAGCCCGCGCACGAACAGCACCTCGGGGCGCATCAGGTAGGTGCTGAAGCCGGCGGTGCGGTAGTCGATGCCGCGGTCGAGCAGGTGGTTCTCCAACTCGACAGACTGGTGCGGCTGACGCAGCAGGATGGCGATGGCCGATGCCGGGGCCTTGGGGTCGAGGCCGACGCGTTCGCTGATCAGCCGGCCGAGGTGCCAGTTGCGGTCGGCGGGCCCCACGGTGGGGATGAGCTCGACCTCGGTGTCGCGCACCGTCTGGGCCGCATAAGGCTTGTGCCGCGCCAGCCCGCTCACGGCCCGAGCCAGCGTCGGCCCGAAGCGCCAGGTGGTGCTCAGCGGAAAACGGGTCGCTTCCGCCACCTCGCGGTCGAACAGCTCACCCATGAAGCGGGCATCGGCGCCGGCCACCGCGTGGATCACCTGGTCGCGGTCTCCCACGCCGACGAAAGCCGCCCGGTTGCGTGCCATCACCTCGCGCAGCACGGTGAACATGGCGCGGTTGGTGTCGTGCATCTCGTCGACCAGCACGAGGTGCAGGCCGAGTTCGAGCGGGTGCGGGTCACCCAGCCAGGCGTCTTCGTTCAGCAGCAGACGGGCCAGGTCGTAGGTCGCGTCGTGCTCGCCGCGGAAGGCGTGGTGGTCGGGGTGGCCGCCGCGGCGGATGTGTTCGTAGGCCTGGAAGACCTTGAGCGTGGCGTAGTCGTGCCCGAGCTCGGCGGCCAGCGCGGGCGTCAATGAGCGGTCGGCGGCTTCGACCGTCAGCTGCATCGTGCCCTTCAGGTGCAGAAAGGCCGCCAGCAGCCCCTCGACGCTGGCCGCGCCGTCGCCCTGGATGGCGAACTCGTCCGGGTGGCGCTCGTCGGCGTTGTGCAGCACGCGGTCGATGGCGCGCAGCACATGGGGCTTGAGCGGCTCGGGATGCAGGTGGCAGGGCACGGCACTGCCTTCGATGGCCAGCATGCGCTCGGTGCAGAAGGCGTCGAAGGTCGTCACCTTCAGGCGCCGGCGCGTGTCGGCCGGCAGCCCGATGCGGGCCAGCGCGTCCTTGAGCGCGTGCACGGCGGTGTCGGTGTAGGTCAGGGCCAGCACGCGGTCGGGGTCGGCGCCGCGCAGCAGGGCCTGGGCCAGGCGCAGCGCCAGCGTCGTGGTCTTGGCGGCCCCCGCATTGGCCTCGATGATGAGGTGGCGCTTGCGCGCCAGCTGGATGGCGCGCTGCTCGGGCGTGGGGGTCAGCCCGCGGGGTTCGAACAGCGGTTCGGCGGGCGCGGAAGAGGCGCTCATGGCGTGATCCAGCCGGGCAGCATCGCGGGCCTCACAGCCCGCGCGGGTCCTTGCGCGGCGTGTGGCGGCCGGCCTTCTTCATCGCGAGCTTCTGGCGCTGGCGCTCGGCTTCGGCGGCCTTGGCCTCGGCCAGCCAGGTGGTGAAGGCCTCGGGCGTTTCCAGCGTGATGCGGCCGATCGCGCCGCTGCGGAAGTCGTTCAGCACGATCTCGGCAGCCTTCTGCAGGTCGATGCGGCCGCCACTCATCACGGCGCCGCGCTT
>JAJUHM010000402.1 GCA_029279925.1 Aquabacterium olei | reverse complement strand
AGTCCTGTCGCGCGTGCTGGCAGCTGGTGGCAACACCCGCAAGAAGTCTTCGCTGGGTGGGGTCAAGCCGGCGGCCGAGATCATCAACATGATGGGCTCGAGCCTGGAGACGTCGATCCTGGACTACATCCGCGAGTCGGACGGCGATCTGGCGCAGAAGATCATGGACAACATGTTCACCTTCGACGACCTGATCAAGCTGGACGACAAGGGCTTCCAGACGCTGCTCAAGGAAGTGCAGACCGAGTCGCTGATCATTGCGCTGAAGGGGGCGTCGCCCGAGATCCGCGAGAAGGTGTTCAAGAACATGTCCAGCCGCGCGGCCGAGACGCTGCGCGAGGACCTGGAGTCGCGCGGGCCTGTGAAGCTCTCCGAGGTCGAGGGCGAGCAGAAGGAAATGCTGAAGATCGTCCGCCGCTTGGCAGACGAAGGCCAGATCACGCTGGCCAGCGGAGGAGACGATGACTACGTCTAAGCCGAAGCCCCAGACGCCGCCCCCCGCTGCAGGCGGGCAGGCGAACAGCTCCTACACCCGCTTCATCCCGCGCGAGGAGCTGGGCAATGTGTCGGCCTGGAGCCTCGAGACCTTCGAGCCGCCGCCCGCGCCGCCCGTCGAGGCGGGTGTGCGCCGGCCCACGCTGGCCGAGCGCGCCGCGGCCGAGATGCGGGCTCAGCGGCCCTTCCAGCCGGCCGCAGCGGCCTCGGGGCAAGGCGCGCGGCCCGTGTTTGGTGCCCCGCCCGCTGGCCCGAGGATGCCCCCGGGCGTGAAGCCGGTGTCCCCGGCGGCGGCACAGCCGACCCCGGTGCGCCGCCCTCCCATCGTGGGGGGCGTGCCCGGCCAGGCCGAGGCCCAGGCGGCGGCTGCGGCGGCGGAGGCAGCCCGTGCGGCTGAAGCCGCTGCGGCGCCCGCTCCGCCGCCCGGCCCGAGCGTGGACGAACTGGTCGAGCAGGCTCGTCAGAGCGGCTACCCGGACGGATACCGCAACGGGCTGGCCGCGCTGGAAAGCTACAAGCAGGCCCAGGGCGCGCAGATGGCGGCCTACATGAACGACCAGATCGGCGCGCTGGCGAACGATTTTCACCACCGGCTGGAGTCGCTCGAACAGCAGCTGGCGGGCCGGATTGCCGGGGTGGCGCTCGAATTGGCCCGGCAGGTGGTCCGCACCGAATTGCGGCAGAACCCGGAGCTGGTCGTGACGGTGGCCGAAGAAGCGCTCGGCGCTTTGCTGGCATCGGCCAAGCAGATCGTGCTGCGCCTCAACCCGGATGACCTGGCCCTGTCGCAAGGCCGGCTGGACGAGCTGTTGCAGGCGCGCGGTGCGCGTGTGGTGCCCGATCCGCTGCTTGCGCGGGGGGGCTGCCTGGTCGAATCCGACATCGCCGTGGTGGACGCCACGGTGGAGGCCCGCTGGAACCTGGCAGCCGCTGCGATCGGCCACAAGACCGCCTGGAACGGCGGCCGGGAAGACACGCGCAACACCGAACTCCCCCCCGAGGAGCGTGAGGGTGGCGAGGACCTGGACGAAGGGGGCTTTGCATGAACATGCCTGTGCAAGCGCAGCCCGGTGCGGCCATGGACCGCTGGAACCGGTTTCTGGATGATCTGGACGATTGCGCCATGGCCCGCAGCCCGCTGGAGAACCAGGGCAAGCTGGTCCGTGTGGCCGGGCTGGTGCTGGAGGCCGCCGGCCTGCGTCTGCCCGTGGGGGCGGTCTGCGAGATCCACTCCGAAGTCCGGCTGGAATCGACCCCGGTGCTGGCCGAGGTGGTCGGCTTTGCCGGCGACCGGGCCTATCTGATGCCCACGGCCGAGGTGCATGGCCTGGCCAGTGGCGCCCGCGTGGTGCCGCGCACCATCCCGGTCAACCCGCCGGTGCTGGGGCGCCCGAACCACCCGTGGCGTCGCAGCGAAGACCGCACCCGCCATCTGCCGGTGGGCAGCGGCCTGCTGGGCCGGGTGGTGAACGCCCAGGGCGAGCCACTGGACCGCATGGGCCCGCTGAAGGACGTGCGCAGCGAGCCGCTGGCCCGCCGCCCGATCAACGCGATGGAGCGCGACCCGGTGCGCCTGCCGCTGGACACCGGCGTGCGCGCGATCAACTCGATGCTGACCGTGGGCCGCGGCCAGCGGATCGGCCTGTTCGCCGGCTCGGGCGTGGGTAAATCGGTGCTGCTGGGGATGATGGCCCGCTACACCCAGGCCGACGTCATCGTCGTGGGCCTGATCGGTGAGCGGGGCCGCGAAGTCAAGGAGTTCATCGAGGACATCCTGGGCGAAGAGGGCCTGGCCCGCTCGGTGGTGGTGGCCGCGCCGGCCGATGCCCCGCCGCTGACCCGCATGCAGGGCGCCAACTACGCCACCGCTGTGGCCGAGCACTTCCGCGATCAGGGCCTGCACGTGCTGCTGCTGATGGATTCGCTGACCCGCTATGCGATGGCCCAGCGCGAGATCGCCCTGGCCATTGGCGAGCCGCCGGCCACCAAGGGCTATCCGCCCTCGTGCTTTGCCAAGCTGCCTCAGCTGGTCGAGCGCAGCGGCAACGGCCTGAATGGCCATGGCTCGATCACGGCGTTCTACACCGTGCTGTCCGAAGGCGACGACCAGCAGGACCCGATCGCCGATGCGGCGCGCGCCATTCTGGACGGCCACATCGTGCTGTCGCGCGAACTGGCCGAATCGGGCCACTTCCCGGCGATCGACATCGAGCGATCGGCTTCCCGCGTGATGCACAACGTGGCCGACCACGACCACATCGACGATGCACGCCGCTTCCGGCAGTTGTGGTCGCGCTACAGCAAGGCGCGCGACCTGATCCAGCTGGGCGCCTATGTGCCCGGTGGCGACCCCGAACTGGACCTGGCGGTCCGGGTTCACCCGGCCATGGTGCATTTGCTGCAGCAAGGCATGCACACTCCTGCCACACTGGATGACAGCGTGGCCCAACTTCACCAGATCGTGAACCCCTGATGTCGACCCTGTTGTCCCTGACCCCTGTTGATCCGAAGGTGGCCGCATGAGTGGCGTGCAAGCCCTGTTGATGGTGCTCGAGTCCGCCGAGAAAGAGCGCGACGAGGCCATCACCGCCCTGGAGACCAGCCGCAAGGCCTATGACGCCGCGCGCCAGCAGGCCCAGTCGCTCAGTGACTGGCGCCGGGACTACGAGCAGCGCTGGCAGGCCCAGTTCCGCCAGAGTGGTGGCATGGAGATCCTGCGCTGCTACCAGGACTTCATGGCCCGTCTGGCCGAGGCGGTGTCCGAGCAGGACCGCCGCGTGGCCATGGCTCGCGCCCAGATGGACCGCATGCAAGGCCAGCTGATTGAGCGTGAGCGCCGCGTGGCAGCCGTCTCCCAGCTGATCGACCGCCGCCATGCCGACGCGCAGCAACGTGCATCCCGACAGGAGCAGCCAGATGAGAGATAGGAGCAGGATAGGGCCAGGAATTCGGCATGGCACACGCTGAGTTTACCAGAAAGCGTCTTGT
>JAJUHM010000401.1 GCA_029279925.1 Aquabacterium olei | reverse complement strand
GGTCGGCCACCACGGGTGCGCCCACGATGTCCTTGCCCAGACCGATGGTCAGCATGGACTGAGCATCGTGGTAGACCTGCGAGCCGAGGATCTCGGTCAGGCGGATCATCTGGCGCTTGGCGTTGGGCAACTCGAGCGCCATCAGGTTCTTGCCGGGGATGGTCTCGACCACCCGGATGCTGACCAGCGAGAGCGAGCGCGCCAGGTCCTTGGCCAGGTTGACGATCTGAGAGCCCTTCACGCCCGTGGCCGGCTCGATCTCGTAGCGGGTGATGACCGGGCCCGGCGAGGCGGCCACCACGCGCACCTCGACGCCGAAGTCCTTGAGCTTCTTCTCGATCATGCGCGAGGTCATCTCGAGCGACTCGGGCGTGATCGTTTCCATGCGCCCCGTCGCGGCGTCGAGCAGGTCGATCTGGGGCAGCTTGGTGTCGCCCAGGTCGGTGAACAGCGTCTGCTGCTTCTCCTTGATCACGCGGTCGGACTTGGGCACCTCGACCACGGGCTGCTCGATGATGAGCGGGATGGGCTCGGCGGGCAGTTCATGGCGGACTTCCTCGACCACGCGTTCGCGTTCGATGGCCGCCTTCTCGCCGATGCGCAGGTCGATCGCTTCTTCGCGGCGCGCCTCGCGCTGCCGGCGCAGGCCGTCGAACAGGCCACCGATGCGCTCCGCAACATCCAGCCAGGAAAAGCGCAGCGCCATGGCGGTGCCCGCCACCAGCAGGGCGATCCACAGCACGCCAGAGCCATTGAAGCCCAGCCAGCGCTCGCCCAGCTGACCCAGCGTCAGCCCGACGATGCCGCCAGCATGCTGGCCGGCCAGCAGGTCTTCATGCCGATACAGGCGCGACCATTCGAGTGCCGCGCTGGCCCCCATGAGGATCACCACCCCAAACCAGAAGCGCCAGGCCGAGAAAGACGGCGCATGGGCCTGGGCCGACGAGGCGCCCGCAGGCACGGTTACGGCAGCATCGCGACGCAGCCAGCGGGCCAGGGAGCCCAGCCAGCCGCGAGCCCCGATGACCAGCACCCACCATGCAGACTGGCCGAACAGGAACTGGGCCACATCGGACGCATAAGCACCGAGTTGCCCGGCCCAATTGGCAGGCTCGAGGTGCTGGCCCGAGGTCGTGAACGCAGGATCCAGGCGGTTGTGGCTCCACATTGCGAGCAGGAACAACAGCCACAGCACAGCGCCGAACAACAGCGCGGCCTGAAAACGAAGCGTGTGCTCGGGGGGCGTGGCGGGTTCGGGCGTCGGGGCCAGGGCTGCGGCCATCTGGGCGCGGTGCAGGCGCCCACTTGCACGGGCCGGCGCGGCGGCGGCCTCGGCACGGCGGTCACCACCCCGAGGGGCAGCACCGCCTTCGGTACGGAGGGATCCGAGCGGAAAGGTCATCCCCGCATTGTGGCGGCTTTTCAGGGCGCCATCCGGACCGGCCCGCGCAGGATCAGGCCGTGGCCGCCAGGCGGTCCTTCAGCACGACACTGCCTGTTTCCTGTGTTTCGATCAGGCCACGCTCTTCGAGGTCCTTCATCACGCGGCTGACCATTTCGCGCGACGCCCCCACGTGCTTGGCCAGATCCTGACGCGACACCTTGCCGCGGATGATCTTGGCACCATCGTCGTCGTCGGCCATGTCGAGCAGCGCGCGCGCGACGCGACCGTACACATCGAGCAGGGCCAGCGATTCGATCTGGCGGTCGGCATTGCGCAAGCGCTGCACCAGCCCGCGCAGGATGGCGTAGGACAGCGACGAGTTCTCGGGCAGGCAGCGGGCGAACTCCGCACGGCCCAGCACCAGCACATCGGTCTGCACCTCTGCGCGCACCGTGGCCGAATGGGGCTCGTTGTCGATCAGGCTCATCTCGCCCAGATAATCGCCGGCTTCGAGCACGGCCAGGATGACTTCACGACCACGCTCGTCGGCGGCCACCACACGGGCGCGGCCATTGAGCAGAATGAACAGGGAGTTGGTCTTGCGACCACGCTCGACGATCAGCTCGCCACGGCGATAGCGGCGCTTGACGACGCCCTCCGCGATGGCCTCGGCCTGAGCCGGGGTCAGCATCGAGAACAGCGGCACTCGCCGGATCAGATCGAGATTGGACAACATGGCCATGGCGGCTCCTCTTGGGTTTAAGACGACGAAGGCCTGTCAAGGAAAAATGGGCGGCAGGGGCCGAAATCACCTGGGGGCACGTGTGACATACAACCGTCTCTACAATTTTCGGCACGCGTGCGGCAGTTTTTAGCACTTTATGCACTCCCACGAGGAGCGCAAGCCCGGATTAACCGGCAGCCGCCGTCACAGTTCAGCTACAGACAATGAAAGGCAACGCCATGACGACCCCGCAACACAGCCAAGTTCTCATCCTGGGCTCCGGCCCGGCGGGCTACACCGCGGCCATCTACGCCGCGCGCGCGAACCTCAAGCCCACGCTGGTGACGGGCCTGGCTCAGGGCGGTCAGCTGATGACGACCACCGAGGTGGACAACTGGCCTGCCGACGCAAGCGGCGTGCAGGGCCCGGAGCTCATGCAGCGCTTCCTGCAACACGCCGAGCGCTTCAACACCCAGATGGTGTTCGACCACATCAACGCGGTCGACCTGTCGAAGCGCCCGTTCACGCTCAAGGGCGACGCCGGCACCTACACGGCCGACGCGCTGATCATCGCAACCGGGGCTTCGGCCAAGTACCTGGGCCTGCCTTCCGAAGAGGCCTTCATGGGCCGCGGCGTGAGCGGCTGCGCCACGTGTGACGGCTTCTTCTACCGCGATGAAGTGGTGTGCGTGGTCGGTGGCGGCAACACAGCCGTCGAAGAGGCGCTGTACCTGTCGAACATCGCCAGCAAGGTCCACCTGATCCATCGCCGCGACAAGTTCCGCGCCGAAGCCATCATGATCGACAAGGTGCAGGAGAAGGTGGCCGCCGGCAAGATCGAGCTGCACCTGTTCAATGTGCTGGACGAGGTGCTGGGCGACCAGACCGGCGTGACCGGCGTGCGCCTCAAGAACGTCAACGACGGCAGCACGACCGAGCTGGCGCTCAAGGGGTGCTTCATCGCCATCGGTCACCACCCCAACACGGACATCTTCCAGGGCCAGCTGGAGATGAAGGACGGCTACATCCTCACCAAGGGCGGGCACGAAGGCTTTGCGACCATGACCAGTGTGCCGGGCGTGTTCGCCGCAGGCGATGTGCAGGACCACGTGTACCGCCAGGCGATCACCAGCGCCGGCACGGGTTGCATGGCCGCACTGGATGCCCAACGCTTCCTGGAACAGCAGGGCACAAACTGATCTTTGCCATGGCGGCAGAATCCAGCTATAATCTCGGTTTTGCCAATTTCGTCCCGAAACGACTGGGCGCCATCTGAGCTTTGCTCACGGTGCGCAGAGACGTCGGAAGGGTGAACCACCAAGGACGCCATCTGAGCTTTGCTCACGGTGCGCAGAGACGTCGGAAGGGTGAACCACCAAGGCATGGAAGGCTGTCAAGCGGCAGCCCGGGCAGCCC
>JAJUHM010000400.1 GCA_029279925.1 Aquabacterium olei | reverse complement strand
GACTGGCTGGGCATCGACAACTGGCGCAAGCGCCTCGAAGGCGCGGGCCTGTCGCGCGCCATCGCCAAGGTGCTCGCCCTTGAACAGGGCCAGACCGACCGCCTGTGCGAATACAGCCCGCGTGAACTGCTGCGCCTGGTCTTCGACGTGTTCGGCGACCAGGAGGTGCTGGACCGCTACGACGAAGCCCGCAACCACCAGAAGCAGCTGCTGCAGGAAGTGGAAGCGGCCGAGCGCGAGCTCTCGCACGGCAAGGCCCAGCGCGCCGAGCTCGAATCGCGCGTGAACCTGTTCCGCCAGTACGAGCTGAAGTGCCACGAGCGTGAAACGCTGGCCACCGAGGTCGTGCCCGTGCTCAGCAGCCACGAAACGCGCAAGAGCCTGGCCACCAAGCTGCGCGACCTGCACCGCCAGCGCCTCCAGTCCAGCGCCGACCGCCGCGCCCACGGCCAGGTCAAGGCCGAACTGCTGCAGCGCCTGCAGGACCAGACCGACGCCGCCGCACGCGTGGAGGCCATCGAAGCCCAGGTGCGCACCGCCCGCCGCCTGCAGGAAGAAGCCCGCGATGCCGAGCGCCCCGTCGAGTCCCTGGTCAAGCGCGCCGACGAGCTGGCCGGTCTGGCCGTGGTCGAGGGCGATGCCGACAAGCTCACGCTGCGCATCACCGAACTGAGCGAGCACAAGCAGAAGCTCTCGGCGCAATGGCAGCGCCTGAAGGACCAGCGCGACGACGCCCAGCGCGCATACGACGCCCTGAAGGGCCAGCGCCAGGCCCCGCCGCCACCCGACGTCAGCCGCTTCACGCGCACGCTGACCGAGGCCGGCATCGCGCACCACCTGATCGCCGACATCATCGAGATCACCGACGAGAAGTGGCGCGCCGCGGCCGAAGGCGTGCTGCGCGGCAGCCGCTGGGTGGTGGTGCTGGCCAACCCGCGACAAGAGGCTCAGGCCATGAGCCTGGCCGAGAAAGAGCGCTACCGCCACTACATCGTGGCCGATGCCGAAGACGCGCCGGCAAAACCGGATGCCGACAGCCTGCTGGCCGTGCTGAAGTTCAGCGCGCCGGCCCCGCGCTGGTTGCTACGCCAGCTGGAGAACATCCAGCGCGTGGCCAGCACCGAAGCGGGCGTCAAGCTCAAGGGCGAGTGGATCACGCCGGAGGCCTATCACCGCGATGGCCGCGGCGGCCGCTCGGTCTGGGTCGACCCGGGCCAGCACCAGTTCGGCGCCTCGGCCGTGGCTGCACGGCGCGCGTCGATCGAGGCGCGTCTGGCCCAGCTCGATGAAGACATGACCCGCGTGGTGCGCGACCAGGCCTTCTTCGACCGCCAGCTGCAGGATGCCCGCAAGGCCACGCAGGGCTTCACCGCCGCGGCCGAGCTCGCCGAGCGCGAAGCCGAGTTCAGCGAAGCACGCCGCCAGCTGCCCATGCTGAAGCAGGCCCGCCAGGAAGCCGGCGAGCGCTGGCAGCAGGCCGAGGCCCAGCTCAAGCGCGCCGTGGTCGAGCAGACCAACGCGCAGCATGCCTACCGTCAGGCCCAGGAGCGCCTCGCCCACATCGAGCAGCGCAGCGCCCAGCACGAGCGCGAATGGCAGGTGCGCTTCGACGACGTCATGGCCCAGGCCGTGATGGCGCGCGAGGTCAAGCTCTCGCTGCCCGCCGCGTGGCGCCGCCCTGCCCGCATCGCCGACATGCAGGCCCACTACGGCAACGCCACCCAGGCCCGCCTGCGCGCCGAGGCCGTTGAGCGCGAACTGAACGAAGGCCAGTGGGAGACCGATGGCACCGTGATCGAACAGCTCACGCTGATGAACGCCAACGTGCTGCGCCAGGAAGACGAGCTGGGCCAGCGCAAGGCCAGCAACGTGGCCGCCGGCATCGCGGTCGACAACGCCCGCGCGCGCTACACCGACGTGCTCAAGGCCACGGTGCGCCGCTACCGCAAGAACATCATCGAACTGGGTCAGCTGGCCGGCGTGGAAGTCAACGCCGAGCTGCCGCACCTGGATGGCGACGACAGCGTGCTGCGCCAGGCCGAGCTGCGCGTGCACTTCAACTTCGACGGCAAGGGCGCCATCGGCCTGAACGACGGCGAGGCCTCGGGCGGGCAGCAGGTGATCAAGTCGCTCATCCTGCTGGTCGGCCTGATGAAGGACGACGAGACGCCGGGCGGCTTCGTTTTCATCGACGAACCCTTTGCCCACCTCGACGTGCGCAACATCCAGCTCGTCGGCCACTTCCTGCGCAGCACACGCGCGCAGTACGTGCTGACCACGCCGATCACGCACAACGTCGAGGTGTTCGAGCCCGCCGACATCACGCTGGTGACGGCCAAGAAGCCCAAGGGCGCACGCTGGGCGCCGCCGATCGGCGTGCTGCAGCGACGCATCCCGGCCGACGTGTACTGACGCGGCCACCAGCCGGCTGACGCCTCTCCGTGACGAAGCCCGCGCCCTGCGGGCTTCGCGCTTTTAGGCCAGACGCGCCAGGCACGGCCCGCGGTGTCGGCCAATGCGCCCCTGCGTCGCCACGCGCAGCGCGGTCGCCCGCGTTTCCCCTGAAGGCAGCCCCGCAGGCGCCTCGGACACTCGCTCCAAACAACACCTCAGGAGCGAACCATGATCCGCCTCATCTCTGCCCGCATGGCCGCCCGGGTGCTGGCCCTGGGCCTGCTCGGCGCCTCGGCCGCGCACGCCGGCTTCTTCCGGTGGGAGGCCGTCGAACTGCCCGCCAGTTCGGGCGCCAGCTGCGGCAACGGCACGCCCTACCGCTTCTTCGTCAACCGCACGCCCTTCACCAGCAAGACCGTGGTGATGTTCGAAGGCGGTGGCGCCTGCTGGGACCAGGCCGCGTGCAAGGGCGGCACGCTGCTCGATGCCGTCAACCCAGACGGCATCCCCGCGAACTACATGAGCGACTTCAACCGCCAGGCGCACTGGGGGCTGGTCACGCCGTTCACGGCGCGCGTCCACCCGCTGCAGGCCGTGCAGACACAGAGCTGGAACATCGTCTACCTCACCTACTGCACGGGCGACGTGCACACCGGCAACAAGGTGGCCGTGTACGACAACGTCAACCCGAGCCAACCGCTGGCCTACTACCACCGCGGCGCCGTCAACGCCAAGGCTGTGGCCGCATGGATGGCCAAGAACATGAAGCAGCCCGAGCACCTCTTCCTTACCGGCTTTTCAGCAGGGGGCGTCGGTTCAGCGGCGCTGTACCCGGCCTTCCGCGCCGCGCTGAACCCCAGGAAGATGGCCCTGCTGTCCGACTCCGGCCCGCTGTTCGATGTCCCGAAGAACGCCACACCGGCCCAGGCCCCCTCCGTGCTGCTGCACAACAAGATCCGCACGGTGTGGGGCCTCGACGGCCCGCAAGGGCTGGTCACCGAGCTGATCGGCCAGTACCCGCAGGCCGGCTCGGCGGACAACCTGGGCAGCATCACCGCAGGCCTGGACAAGATCTTCCCGAAGGACCGGATCGGCTACGCCAACTTCCAGGAGGACACGAACTTCTCGGCCTTCTCGTACCAGAAG
>JAJUHM010000399.1 GCA_029279925.1 Aquabacterium olei | reverse complement strand
ATCCAGGGTGAACATCACGCCGGCGGCGCCCTTGTCGGAACGCACCATGCGCTGTACGCCGGCGGACAGGGCCACCTCGGCGTGGGTGAAGCCCTTGTGCACGCGGTAGGAGATGGCGCGGTCGTTGTACAGCGAGGCGAAGACTTCCTTCATCTTGTGCAGGATGTCTTCGATGCCGACCACGTTCAGGAAGGTTTCCTGCTGGCCGGCGAACGAGGCGTCGGGCAGGTCTTCGGCGGTGGCCGACGAGCGCACGGCGAACGAGGCCTGGAGGTTGTCACCAGCGAGCACCACGAAGGCGTCGCGGATGGCCTTTTCCAGGTCGGCGGGGAAGGGCTGGGCTTCGACCCAGCCGCGGATTTCGGCACCGGCGGCGGCCAGGGCGCGCACGTCTTCGGTGTCGAGGGTGGCCAGGCGCTGGCTGATGCGGTCGGCCAGGCCGTCGTGCTTCAGGAATTCGCGGAATGCGTGGGCGGTGGTCGCGAAGCCCGTGGGCACGCGCACGCCGTCAGGCAGCTGCGAGATCATCTCGCCGAGGCTGGCGTTCTTGCCGCCGACGACTTCCACGTCGGACATGCGAAGTTGTTCGAAAGGCACGACCAGGGCGGTCGGCTCGAATCGTTGGGTCATGACAAAGCTCCGGATGGTGAAAAAATGGGTCGGGCACCGCCGGAGTGAGCCTGTTTTGACGGCCTGCATTGTGTGCAAGCCGTTGGTTCTTATGGGCTTTGACCGGTGTGGTGCACCAGATGGAGGCGATTGTAGGGGTGTCCCCGTGTCCTGCGGATGCAGAATGTGGGTTTTTGGGCCCTTTGACCGTGGGGCGCTTCCCACGGTCCGTTCTGCCATGAGCGATCGCAGCGTTTTCTTCGTGTCCGACGGCACCGGCATCACCGCCGAGACCATGGGCAATTCCATCCTGGCGCAGTTCGCCATCAAGCCCCGGCACATTCGCCGTCCGTTCATCGACACGGTGGACAAGGCCCATCAGGTGGTGCGCGAGATCAATTCCGCCTGCGTTCGGGAGGGCAAGCGCGCCATCGTCTTCACGACGCTGGCCAACGACGAGGTGCTGGACATCCTGAGGGGGTGCCAAGGCAAGGTCTTCGACGTGATCAAGACCTTTGTGGAGCCGCTGGAGCACGAGTTCAACATGAAGTCGAACCACCGGGTGGGGCGCTTCAGCGACGCCAGCCAGGACCGCGAGTACAACGACCGCATCGACGCGATCAACTTTGCGCTGGAGCACGATGACGGTCAGTCGTCGCGCAACCTGGAAGAGGCGGATGTGGTGCTGGTCGGCGTGAGCCGCTGTGGCAAGACGCCGACTTCGCTGTATCTGGCCATGCAGCACGGCATCAAGGCGGCCAACGTGCCGCTGATCCCGGAGGACTTCGACCGGGGCTTTCTGCCGAGCATGCTCAAGCCGTACAAGAAGAAGTGCTTCGGCCTGACGATCGACCCGGAGCGGCTGAGCCAGATCCGCAATGAGCGGCGGCCCGGTAGCCGTTATGCCGATCTGCAGAACTGCCGCATCGAGGTGCAGGCGGCCGAGTCCATGATGCGGCGCGAGGGCATCTCGTGGCTGTCTTCGACCCACAAGTCGATCGAAGAGATCGCCACGACCATTCTGCGTGACCTGCGGCCGGACCGGTTGATTTACTGACCTTGCGCCTGCTGGGCGGCCTCGACCGCGGAGGCCTCTTCGCTCAAAGCGCGCAGCGCGGTCATGAGGGCGTCGAGCGAGGCGGCGACCTCTTCGACGGTTTCCCACAGCAGGGGCACGCCGGTCCGTGCTTGCGTCAGGCCTGTGATGGCCTGGGCGGTGAGCATCGGTGCATGCAGGTTCAGGCCGGTGCCCTTGACGTTGTGAAGAACGCGTGCAGCCGCCTCAGCGTCGCGTGCGCGCTCAGCCTCCTCGAGTTGCTTCATGAGTTCGGGCACCGTGTGGCAGAGCGCCGCCACAAGCCGGGCGCGCAGGCCAGGCTGCCCTGAGTAGTGCGCCCAGAAGGCGTCGGCGTTGACGTCGGCGGGGGGCGTGCGGTCGTCGGAAGAGGTGGCCCCGGGCAGCATCGCGGGGGCATCCGCGTGGGCACTGTGGTGCGCGGTTTGCGCATGGGGGTCGGGCGCGCGGCGGCTGTGACGCAGGACGGCTTCGACCAGCGGTGTGAGCAGGTAGGGCTTGGTCACATAGTCCACCATGCCCGCCTGGAATGCCCGGTCTCTTGCCGCCTGGAAGGCGTGGGCCGTCAGACCGATGACCGGCAGACCGGGGGCGAGTTGGGCCAGGGCTCGGGTGGTCTCGTAACCATCCAGATTGGGCATCTGGATGTCGCACAGTACAAGGTCGAAGTGGTCTCCGCCATGCAGGCGAACGTGGGCCAGCGCTTCGCGTCCGTCGCAGGCGAAGTCCACGGTGCCCCCTTCCTGGCGCAGCATCTGCTCCAGCACCACGCGGTTGACGGGGTTGTCCTCGGCAGCGAGGATGCGCAGGCCGGCCAGCCGCTGCGGGTCCGGGGAAGCCGTCCCGGGGTGTCCGATCTGCGAGAGGGCATTCAGCAGTCGCAGGGGACTCTGTGGCTCGGGTGCGTTGATCGTCGCAATCGACGCCAGGGCGCCTGTGCGGGCCCCCGGGGCACCGCGGGTCACCACCACAAGGCGGCAACCCGCGTCGACCACCGCCTGGACCGCGGGTGCGGGCAGCTGTTCGAACTCTTGCTGATGCAGCAGCAGCACGGCTGGCACGTGCGAGGGCGGGGGCAGCGCGGAGAGGGTCTGCATCCGTGGTTCGCGGGACTGCAGCAGGTGGGTCAGGCGCTGCATGGCGATGCGCCCGCTTCGCAGGGCAGCCACCTGCCTCAGCGGGCGCCAGTCGACGGGCTCTGCCTCTCGCAAGGGCAGGGACAGGGTGAAGGTGCTGCCCTGACCGAGCGCCGAAGCAAGGGTGATGCGGCCGCCCATCATGACCGCCAGGCGCTGGCTGATGGCCAGGCCCAGCCCCGTGCCATCGGCGCGGCGGGCTTCGTCGATGTGCAGCTGTTCGAAGGGCTGGAACAGGCGATGGCGGGCTTCGGGCGGGATGCCGATGCCGGTGTCCCGCACAGTGACGTGCAGCGTCTCTTCCTGAGCGTCGAGGTCGACGTGCACCATGCCATGGTCGGTGAACTTGATGGCATTGGTGACCAGGTTCAGCAGGATCTGCGCGCAGCGGGTGAAGTCTCCGCGGAAGCGCGTGGGGACGTCGGGTGCATCGCTGATCAACAGCGACAGTCCCTTGCTGTCTGCCTGGGGGGCGCACATGGTCAGGACGTGGTCGAGCAACAGCGCCACATCGACCTCGCCGTCCTGAATGGTCAGGGTTCCCGCTTCGATGCGGGAGTAGTCCATGACGTCGTTGATGAGGGAGAGCAGGTGCCGCCCCGTGGCGAGAATCTGGGCGAAGGTATGGCGTGCCTCCTCGAGCTGGGTGTGACGGTCGCCAAGCTGGGCCAGTCCGAAAATGGCGTTGAGGGGGGTGCGTAACTCGTGGCTGATGTTGGCCAGGAAGGTGCT